>NZ_JAAGPE010000016.1:0-73230 GCF_017104605.1 Burkholderia sp. Ac-20384
GGGGATGCGGGCTGAGGGGGCGGCGGTGTACGTCCGCCGTAAAGTTTCGCGGCGGGAGATCGTGGTACGGACGGGCGTGTTCAGAAGCCCGGTACGCGCATGGCAGGGGCAGACTGATCCGCGCAGGCGGAAGTATCCGAAGCGCGCGGGCTCGCGAGTCATCGACACATGGCCCGGTAAACTGTCGGGCCGGTTCGAGACCGAAAGCCGCCGACTGAAGCGCGGGCAATGCACGACGCGGATCATGTTCGACACGATCCGCGCGCAAGGCTACGCCGGCATCTTCGATCGTTCCTGGTAGAGCCTATTGGGACGAGTCGTAGTGCTCAATGTGGTACAGAACCATGAATCCCGGGCTCAATACCAGAAGGATCCCGGCAACGAGAGAGATTGCGACAAATAAACGCTTCACCATGATCACGCTCCTGAGTGGGATGAGGTGCAATAGAAAGTCGATTCTTGGGGGCCATACGCGGAACGGCGCGCAATCCCCGCATTCGATTGGCGGTCACCGAGGCGCTGTCCGCGATCGCTTCGCTACCGGCGGCGACGATTTCGTTGACGACCTGCTGGGCGGCCGTGGCGGAGCCGCCTCTGCCTTTCACGTCGCTGCCCAGATCGTTGATCACGACCGTAGCCCCCAGCCGGGCAGCAACAGCGCATGCTCGCGCCCGAGACCGGTGCCTGCGCCGGTCCCGATCGCCACGCGATTTGTCAGGTCGAGCGTCATGGGGTGCCTCGCTGGTGGCGATCCCGTCGTGGCCCGCGCATGTGCGTCAGGCAATTCGCGGAGGGGGATCACCCCTCCCGGACCGATGCAGGCGTCTGCTCGTGGCTCAGAGGCCGAGGTGCGTTGCGATATCGTCGTAGTCGACTTGCCACAGGCCCGGCGTGCCAGCCGGATATTGCGAGCGGAAGCCGATGATTCGCTGAACGCGTTTCGACAGGCGTCGCACGTTGTCCATGTCGACGATGAACGGATACGCTTCCTCCGGCGTCAGGTAGGACGGTTGCATCGGAATCGTGAGCCCGCGTCGGCGCTCGTTCTGCGTCACGTTCGCGCCGCCACCGTGGATCACCTTTCCGCTGAACAGCAACGCGTCGCCGGCGTCCATCTCGGCAGCAATGGTCATGTCGGGCGTGCCCTTGCTGTCGAAGTAGTCCTCGTCCCAGTTCTGGCTCCCCGGAATGATCCGGGTGGCGCCGTTTTCCTCGGTGAAGCGCGTCAGCGCAATCATGAGGTTGGTGAACACCGTCGGCCCGTTGATTCCGAGCGCGCACAGCGGCGGGAAATTGCCGACATCGCGATGCAGCATCTGTGCCGTGTTGCCCGGGCCGATGTCGATGACCTGCGCGGTCGAAAGCCACCAGTCTCCGGACTCTTCACGGTAGAGCACCTCGCCGAGTTCATGAAAGAGTTCGTCGTCCAGCACGTCGCCAAAGGTCTTGCTGTGCGTGACCATGTTCGTCAGGCGCTTGGTATAGGTGCCGTGGAATTCCTTGATCAGTTCGTTTTCGTGTGACGACCCCTCGCGCAGGCGTTCGAGCGGGGCATCGACCTCGCGGTTGATGTTCGCGACCTGCTCCTGGGTCAGATAATTCTTGATCCGGACGCCGCCGTATTGATTCATGAGCGACACGATCTCCTGCGCGCTGGTCTGCTTGGAGACGGTGGGGAGGGAGTCCTGAATGTTCTGAATATTTGCGTTCATGTTTGCCTCAAAGTTGTGTGGACGGTTAGATCAGATGCGACGTCTCGTTCTGATTCGAGTGGCGATACAGGCAGCAAGTTGAATATTTGACTGAGTCATATGACCATAAAAACTTTCGCTTTCCGTCATACATTCCTTTCACGCCCGTTGACGGAACGCGCACGTTCCTCCCGACGTTGTCGCGACCTTCGGGTGATCCGGCGCCCGTTTCCAGAAGCGACAGACATTGAGCATTCGCTCGGGTTTCCGGCGATCTGGCGTATTCGCGACAAATCAGGTCAAATGACCAAGTCGTATGATCGAGGAAGTTAACATGGCGTTTTTCGACGGTCGATCATGGTTAACCCGTCGCTTTCGAATGGTGTAGTCAATGACCGGAGAGCGGTCGTTCCGGCGTGGATGCGAAAGTTGTAGTCACGCCTGACACGGCGTGACGAGACGCGCTCCGGGATCGAATAGCCACACCTGTAGCGACGATCTGCGGCGGTTTAAGTCTTGCATTCGGGTTTGCGCGCATGGCCTTGGAGTCTCGGGAGCGGGCGTCGGCCTAGTTGCCTGACGTGCGCCACTCCTGTACCGAATCGAACGCGCGCCGTTGATGATGGGCTCGAACTCGCTGGGCGGGAACGCTATCGTCACAAATATCGGGAACAAGCCGGGTTTGACTTATGCCGATGGTCGCGAGGCTCATTCGGTGTGGTACCCGATTTCAAAAAAGTCATCGGTACTGCCTGGAGTGGACATTTTGGGAAGCGGTTCATGGTGTTGCTTTGATGTCTTTTGCAAATGAGGTGTGGCGCGGGCCAGGCGATCGGGCATGCAAGCTGCTCGCTCGTCGGAAGCGCCCGCGTACGGGGCTCCCGTGCCATTGCGTGCGCCACGATCGACATCCTTCTCCGGGAGGCGCCCATGCGCGAAGCGAACCATCCATCCCGTGCCCGGCCGGCCGCGCACGACCGGGCCTCGGCCGATCCACGGGCGGTTACGGTCAGGCATCCCGTCACGCGCGCGTTCGAACGGTTCGCGTCGCACGTGACCGTGTGGGCCGGCTCGCCTATCGCATTCGGTAGTGCGGTGGTCCTGACGGTGCTGTGGCTCGTCACCGGGCCGTTTTTCCACTATTCGGACGCATGGCAACTCGTCATCAATACCGGGACGGCGATCATCACGTTCCTGATGGTGTTCCTGCTGCAGCGCAACCAGAACCGCGACAGTGTCGCGATGCACCTGAAGCTGGATGAACTCGTCGCCGTCACGCATGCGGCAAGCGACCGGCTGATCGGGATCGAGGACGCGTCGGAGGAAGAATTGCGCGCGATGGCCCAGACCTACCTCGACCTGGCGAAGCGGGTGGCCGCCCGGGACGACAAACAGGACGACGGTCGCGATCGCAAGCAGGCCGACCATTCGTCGAAATCCTGACGGGCGGCGACGCGACTGCGCGACTGCGCAACGACCGGCACGCGATCCGCGAACGATTTTTCAAGCGCTTGTCAATTCTGTCCCGGCGCAGCGGCGGGGTGCGGCTTCTGCACGATGGCGCGCCGTGAGATGCGCGAACGCCGTTGCCCGATGGCCTGCAAGCGTTTTTTTTACCGGGGCTCGCATGCTGCGCCGGGAACGGAAATCGCTCCGAAAGTGAATGCTGCACGACAGATATTCGTCATTCAGATCGCTTGCGTGGGTAACGAATCTTCCGTATGTGCGGGGGATCGCGTGCGACGACGAAGCACAACTCGACTCGATGCAGTATGGTCCGTGGCAGCCGGCAGCGTTTGCCTGGCACCCGGAGATCCGTCGTCGGCATGATTCGGTCACGCGCTTGCCTCTCGCCGGGTGACCGGATGCCGATGGGCGGCAAGCGCGCTTTCAAGCGACATCGTTTCCGGTGTCTCAGGAGAGGCGCTTCATTCAGCGATTTCGCGATCCATTGTCAAGAGGGCAACGCCATGCACGCATTCACGAACTTGAGCCCATTGGTCTCGTTGATCGCCGGCATTCTCATTCTGGTGGTACCGCGCCTGCTGAACTACATCGTTGCAATCTACTTGATCGTCATCGGATTGCTCGGGCTTTTCGGCGGACATTTCCACTGATGCGCCGCGCCGGAATCTAGAGATGTTCGACGCGTACCTCGACTGAATCGCTGGGCACCGTCAATCGCGTGCGGCCAAGCAGTGCGTCTGCGGGCGCGGCTTCGTCCGGGTTCAACGGCTTCACCTTGTTGAACGTGACGGAAAAGTATTCCGGCGTGACAGTGGCCGATGCGTAAGGAGTGAGGGCGCCGGGGCTCCTCTTGTTGCCGGCACTGCCGTGCTCGCCGGCTGCGAGACGGTGGCGGGCGCAGGCCAGGACATTGCCATGGGCGGCCGGGCGGTCAAGCACGAGGCGTATGAAGCCAAATCAGCAGCAGCACGCACTGGAATCAGTTCGGCGTGCAAGCCGATTACTTCCTGTCGAAGCGTACGGACGTCTATGCTCAGATGGTGTAGCAGCGTGGTACGAAGGGTGCCGGTTTGGGGGCATCGATCTACAACGGCGATATCAACGCGTTCCCGAGCTCGGAGGTCAGCCAGACTGCGGCAACGGTCGGCCTGCGTCACCGCTTCCAAGCGTCACGGGTATCGTCCTGCATTGGCGGAACATACGGGCTCGATTCGCGTTTTGACGGAAGCCACGAGCAACATCGACGAACTTCAACACCGATGGCCCATGTTTCGGTTCGAGTACGGCATCGACAGGGCCCGTGTCGCAGCCTCGTGGAACTACCAAGTTGCCGCAAGTTTCCCCGTGTGGTCAAATGACCATATCAATTGACCAATTTTGGCATAGCCCCCTGACTCGGAAGTCGCGTCTCGGGGGCACGAATGTGCCTGCCAAGCAGGGTGCGATGGAGGCGAAACAAACAGGATGGTGGCCGTCGCCCGTCGACTGTATGCCGACAACGTGATCCGCGGCGCCGCCGACTGTCGGTCGACCACGCAGCCATATCGTTGCGACCAGGGATGAATCTCGCGTGGTTCGAGTCACCCCGGCTTGTTCACGCGCGTGACGAGGGGATTCGCGTCGCGCAATTATTCAAACGGGACAGAGGAGATTGGGTATGGAAAAGATCTGGCTTGATGCCTATCCGCCGGAGGTTCCGGCAGAGATTGATTCCGGCGCGTATCGCAACATCAGTGCATTGATTGAACAAAGCTTCAGCAAGTTTCACGCGAATCCGGCGTTTGCGTGCGATGGAAAGCAGATCACCTATGGTGAGCTCGACGTGCTGTCTCGATCGCTGGCCGCGTGGCTGCAGTCACGGGGGCTCGAACATGGTGCGCGTGTCGCTATCATGATGCCGAATGTGTTGCAGTACCCGATCTCGATTTGTGCTGTCCTGCGCGCCGGCTACGCTGTCGTCAACGTGAACCCGCTCTATACGCCCCGCGAGCTGCAGCATCAGCTGAATGACAGTGGCGCGGAGGCGATCGTCATTCTCGACGGCTGCACTGCAACGCTGGATGCAATCATCGCGCACACGCAGGTGAAGCATGTTCTGGTTGCCGCGCAGGGTAACGCTTCCGCCGCGGAACAGACGCCGAGCCCGCATGTGAAATTCGACGACGCGATTGAGGAGGGCCGTCGGGGCAAATTCGTGCCGGCGTCCCAGTCGCCGGACGATGTCGCCTTTCTCCAATATACGGGCGGGACAACCGGTGTGTCGAAAGGCGCGACGCTGTTGCATCGGAATATCGTCGCGAATGTATTGCAGACGGACGTCTGGCTCAAACCCGCTCGCGACTGGCGCCCTGACGTGACGCAGTTCATCACGGTGGCGGCACTTCCGATCTATCACATCTTTGCGCTCAACGTTTGCTGCCTGTTGACGATGCATACGGGTGGGCTTTGCGTACTGGTGCCGAACCCGCGGGACATCGGGGGGATGATCAAGTCGCTCGCCGGATACAAGGTCACGAGCTTTCCGGGTGTCAACACGCTCTTCAACGCGATGCTCCATCATCCCGAATTCTCGCGCCTCGATTTCTCCAATCTGCTGCTGGCCAACGGCGGCGGGATGGCCACGCAAGAAGCGGTCGCAAGGCGCTGGAAGGAGATGACCGGCGCGCCGATCATCGACGGATACGGGCTGTCCGAGACATCACCCTGCGTCGCGATCAATCCCGTGGCCCGTCGTGAGTTCAACAGCACGATTGGCCTGCCGTTGCCCTCCACCGAAGTGTCGATCCGGGACGACGACGGCAAGGAGTTGCCGCCAGGCGAAGCCGGAGAGCTGTGCATTCGTGGGCCGCAGGTGATGGCGGGCTACTGGCAGCGACCGGACGAGACCGCGAAGGTGATGACCGCGGACGGCTTCTTCCGATCGGGTGACATTGCGTCGATCTCCGAGGATGGATTCGTGCGAATCGTCGACCGCAAGAAGGACATGATCCTCGTGTCCGGTTTCAACGTCTACCCGAACGAGATCGAAGAGGTCGTTGCCAACCACCCTGGCGTATTCGAGGTCGCGGTCATCGGCGTACCCGACGAGCATTCCGGAGAGGCCGTCAAGCTGTTCGTGGTCAGGAAAGATCCGGATCTGACGTTCGACGACCTGATGGCGTTCTGCAAAGGCCAGCTCACGGGTTACAAGCGCCCGAAAAGCATCGAGTTTCGCGACAGCCTGCCAAAGAGCAACGTCGGGAAGATTCTTCGGCGCGAGTTGCGGGTGCCGAACAATTGACGTGATCGACCGAGGCGATGCGGGAAGGTTGAGCGGCCCGCATCGCACGTCTCCGAGCCGGCGCGATGGTGTATCAGGCGTGCTTGCGACACAAAGTCGGCGACAGCAGTTGTACCCACCCCGTCGCTTCTCTGGCGGGCGTCTTCCACGGATATCCCTGAGCACGCACCCGGTACCCCGATTTCAGCCGTCATCAAACGACGGTCGGGGAGTGAGGCGAAAGGGAGACCCCGCTCAACCTTCGAGCAGGGATACAGAGGCAATCAAGGTGGGGATGCTGGCCGGGATTTGGCGCCGTATTCCCCTGGAAGGTTTCGCCGCGTGAGTCCGCGTGTCGCGACACATGGGCCAACGGACCGTCGTGCCGGCTCAAGTGCGAAACCTGTCGACCGAAGCACGAACAACTCGCCGGGCGGTTCGTGTTCGGCAAGCATCCCCGGAAAGGTAGGCAATGCCCGCCATGAGCGGAGCGGCCGCCCTATTCGTTCTATGGGCAACGGCGCGTTCCGTCAGACAACTTCGAACAAGCCGGCTGCGCCCATCCTGCCCTCACGCACATCGACACGACGACGTAGCGCGCACCGCGTCGTTTGCCTTCGATCAGTGCGTGTCCGACCAGACGGGCGCCTGTCATCACGTACGGATCACCGATCGAAATGCCGCCGCCGTCGACGTCGTATCGGGCCGGACCGATTCCCGGCTTGTCGCGGCAGTACAGCACCTGGCATGCAAATGCCTCGTTGAGCTCCCACGGTCCGATGTCGTCGACTGTCAGGCCATGAAGCTTCAGGCGCTCGGGATCGAGTAGATGGGACCGATGCCCATCTACTCGGACGCAGGCCGGGATCGAAGAACTAGTCGCATCCGTTCCGGAAAGCAGTGGCGGGGCAGGTCGAATTTCCGAAGCAACCGGAAGCGACATGAACCCCGTCACCGTCATGCAAACACGTCGGCAACATATCTGCCATGCTCCCGCTCCATCGTGTCGATCCACGCACTGGCGCTCTCATCGTTCTCGCCAGTAGTCTCCTGATAAATGCGACCAAGCGTGGCACGGACGGCGGGCGCCATATTCTTTCCATCCCCGCAGACAAAGACGGTCGCACCTTGCGAAAACAGTGCGGCGATTTTCTCGCGTTCCAGCCAGACTTTGTCTTGAACGAATCGGGCACCTTCCACCGGGCGGTTTGAATAAGCCGGCATCACTTCGACCACACCGCATCGTGCCCATTCGTCGAGTTCGTCGCGGTAGAGAAAGTCGACGTCGGGGTCATCGATCCCGAAGAACAGCAACGAGGTGCCGACGTTCTCTCCCCGCTGTTTCTGTAGTGCGCGCTCTTGCAGAAAGCCGCGGAATGGGGCGATACCGGAACCGGCGCAGATCAGAATCATCGGAAGATCGGGTTCGGCTGGTGGCCGAAAGCGTGCATTCGATGGCCTGACTGCAACGGACAAGCTGTCACCCGTGTTGAGTCGCGCGAGATACGACGATGCCACCCCTTCATGACGACCATTGCCGGAGAGCGCCGGTGCATCGACCACGGCCACCGTCAGCGTGACATGGTCCGCTTTCCAGAGCGGGGAAGACGAGATCGAGTACTGGCGTGCTTTCAGCGCGGGCAGCATATCGAGGAACTTTTCGAGCGACAGGTCGACGGATCCGAAGCGTTCGAGCAGATCCATGACGGTAGTCCGCTTTCCCAGGATCTCGCATTCGAAATCGTCGGCGCTCAGGCGCTCAAGCTCGACCTTCTCGGGTGGGCAACGCGTGGCAGCGGCCAGGCTGGATACTTGTGATCGCGTTGCGGGAACGGCAAGTTCGACATAGCTCGAAAACAGTTCACCGCAACCTATTGCCTGGCCGAGCGGAAGGCGTGGATTGCTTGACGTTCCTTCGATCACCACCTGAGTGTCCCAGCTCACGCGAAACCGGCGCAAGACGCGATCGACGTTGTTTTTCGAGTTGCGGGGCAGAACGGCCAGGTAATCTCCCGATCGATAAGTCATCGCTTCCGGAAGTTTCAATTCAATGTGCTTTTTAGAGCGGCTGCCAGCCGCGCTAATGTCGACCAGCTCTCTATTGTCGACGATGGACGCATGCGCCATGTCGCCCAAATTAAGCACCTTTTCACGGGAATTCCCGGCGAAGCTTACTTTCAATGCGACATCGTCATGTTGAATAACCGGGATTTCTTTCCCGGCGCTGATTGCAAAGCGATTCCACATTTCGGTGTACCAACGGTCAAACTCACCAAAGAAGTCGCCACCGGAGTCGAGTTCGCCTCTGAAGTGCACTCGCGTAGCACCGGCCTTCTCGAGCGCTTCATCGACGCGCTTGGGAATCGCCTGGTACGTCCGTGCCCATTGTTTGTTGCCGCACCCAAGAACCGAAAAATGGACGCCGTCGAGCGCACCCTCGTCCAGTGCTTCGACATACGGGACGAATGATTTTGCGTTGTCTGGCGGCTGTCCTTCGTAGGAAGCGGTGACGATCACGATTGCAGGATATCCGCCGAGTTTCCCGGTGAAGTCGTCGAGGGGCGCGCACGTGGCGTGAAAGCCGTGACGACTCGCGTCCCCTGCAATGCGTCTTGCAAAGGATTCGGCAGAGCCTGTATTTCCCCCGAAGAGGACGAGCAGATTCGACAAATCTTCGCCGGGTGCGATCGACTGAACCGGAGCGACGCTGGGGCTTTGAGCGTTCGAGCGGGCGTGAAGGGCCGTATCGGGCACTTTAAGCGCACCTCGGGCCCGCGGTTTCACGTTCACCCGGAAGCCCGCCGGCTTCAGCGTCAGCGTTTCGGCGACGTCCAGCTCGTAGTCCGGATCGGCGAAAGAGAAATCGAATCGCTGAAGCAGCATGATCAGAACGAGATGGGCTTCCTGCATGGCAAAAGGACGCCCGATACACGCACGTGCGCCATTGCCGAAGGGTTTCCATGAATTGGGCGGGAGTTGCTCCGCATTCTCAGGGGCAAATCGCTCCGGACGAAACGCCTCGACGTCCTCGCCCCAGACGCTCACATCCCGATGCAACATGGGCGTCAGGATCATGATGATGTCGTCGGGAGAAACGGCATATTTCCCGCCGAACGTGGTGTCGGCAAGCGGTTTCACGGCGAATGCCGGCGCCGTCGGCCAGATTCGCAACGTCTCCATGAGGATTTGTTCGACGTAGCGAAGTCGTGCGAGATGCTCGATCCGTGGTGTCTCGCTGCCAACGACCTCGTCGACCATGTCCCGTGCTTTTTGCAGGATGTCCGGGTTTTTGAGGAGGAAATAGGTAGCAAAGGACAGGAGCCCGCTCGTCGTTTCGTGTCCGGCGATGAGAAATGTAATCATCTGGAAGACGATGTTCTCATCATCCAGTTTTTCTCCCGTCACCGGATCGATGCCGTTCAGCATTCGGTCCAGCAGGTCCATCGACTCTTCGTCGACGTGCGGGTTCTTCCGCCGGTCTTCGATCATTTTGGTCGCGAGCGATCGCATGACTTCGATGTCCGCGTCGAACTGTCGACTGCGCTTGACCATCAGCTTCGAAACAAGTTTGGGGCGCAATTCGCGCTTTCCGGCCTCGCTGAGGGTGTTGACCATGGCATCGACAAACGGATGCTGGTCTTCACGGTAGAAGCTGTTGAAACGACAATCGAACGCACAAAGGGCAATCGTATCGAGCGTCAGTCGAGTCATGTGATCGGACACATCGACCGGCGTCTCCGGGCCGAACCGCTCCCAATGAAGAAACATCTGGTCGGCGATGTCGACCATCTTGTCGAACATCGACCAGATACTGAGCGGGCCGAACGCCTGCATCAGCACACGATGCGCTTTGGCCCAGTTCGGTTCGTCACCGAATGCGGTAAATAACCCGTCCCCGATCGCGGGTCTGAGTTCGAGCAGCGACTGGTGTACGCACTTCTGAAATCGGGTTTCGTCACACACTTCATCCACAAGTGTTTGTCCGCTGACAACGTAGTAACCTTGCCCGAACACCTCGAACCAGTAGACCGGCCCGTAAGTGCGCGCGAGATCCATCATTTTTGCGAGTGGAGACGGCCCGAGGACCTCCATCAGATGACCGATGACGGGTTTCAGGGGCGGCTGGGGGGCGAGGGATGAGGATTTCATTTCAATAGCCTTTCAGGGGTGTGTCGGCGCATCGCATCTCAATCTATTGAACAAATGTAAAATAGACAAAACCACGTGTCCAGAGCTTTTTATGCCACCTGATGTAAGCCCTAATACCGCCGATCCTCGCTTTCAACGGAGTTACGACGCGCTCGTTCGCGCCGTGACCGAACTGCTCGACGACGCGCCGCTGAACACACTCAGCATTGCTCAATTGGTGCAGCGCGCGGGCGTCGCGCGTCCGACGTTCTATCAGCACTTTCCGGATCTTCAGGCCGCCGCTCAGCGGGCGGCGCTGGTGAGGCTCGACAACGCTTTTGCGTTCGTCGAGGAGCAAGGCAAACTGCTGAACCCGTCGAACGTCACCTTCATCAAGTCAATGGAAGTGGAGACGGCGCTGATTCTCGAGCATCTGCATTCGCACCAGTCCTTCTATCTGACCGTATTCAACGACGCAGCGACATCGGCGTTTTTCGATGAACTGGTGACGTTCGTTTCCGGCCGTATCCTTCCGCCTTATGAAGGCGTTCGCACGGAAGCAGAACAGGACTGCCTGACGGTGCTTGGCGGTGGATTGGTCTGGACGGCGGTGCACTGGCTTCGGCAGGGCGCCGCGCGCGAGACCCCGGAGGCAATGGCGAAGCGAATGGCCAGCACTGCGGTGACGATTCTCGATGCGTTCGGTCTTACGCTCGGGTTCACCCAGGCGGGGGCAGCGTAGCAGGAGAGAGAAGCACGGGAAGCGGCGAGGTTGCTCGACTTGCGCCGCCTAATCGAACACGCGTCGTTGCCCGGCAGTGAAGTCGTCATCTCGCGCGCGCATCGTCAGGCCGCGCGCATGTCAGTTTGCGCAGTCGCCCAAATCGTATGCGATCCACGAACGACGGCCCTCAGCGTAAATGGGTGGAGCGCTGTGAGGTCGGTGACCCGGCTTCTCGGTAGGCTTCATTTCGGCGGTTCTCCTGTCCGGGAGCTTGGTCCTGGAAACGCGCTTTTCCCGGATTCCCACGGGAAGCGCCGCCTTCCACCTTCAACTATATTTCGGACTCCGCCCAATGTCGGCCGCCGAATCGATACACGCGTACCCAGGGGAAGAATCTGCTTTCAACTGCACGTGCTGCGGTCACGAGACGAAGAGAATCACGGGCGAACTGCACCAGGGCGATTCAGTTGTCGGCGTCTATTTTGTCCAATGGGCGATCGGAAGGCCGGACCATCCACCGACCATTGACCTTGTGTTGGGTGACTGGGGGGAAAGCGCCGGGCCTGCCGACCGTGTCCTGGTTTCTTTGGTCTATCTGCCGCGCAAGAAAGGTGGTGCTGTCTCCATCGTGAACGCCGCGGAACGGGGTGCTGATATTTCCGACTTATTTGAACTCGCGCTTGCCAGAGAGCAGGTCATTGGTACGCCGCTGGCCCCGTTGGTGTTTCAGATTATCGATGCACTCTGGATCACCGAGCCACGAATTGCCGAGGTCAAAGCACTAGACGACGTCGTGTAGATCAACGTCGAGGCGCATCGTCAAGACCGCGAACTTGCCGATCACCGACCGGTCGGCCGACATCGTGATGCATGACGGTGTGTTGACGCTCAACCCGCTGAACTTCGGTGTCGCGGGCGGCACGCTTGCCTCGAACATCCACCTGGACGGCAGCGGCATACCGCGCAAAGGGCGGTTCTCGCTGCAGGTGCGGCATCTGAAACTCAAGTGTGTGAAACGTGTTCATTTCCCAAATATTAGGATCGGGAAATAGATCGACAAGTACAAACATGACGGCCGTTGTACCTGCGCCGAATGCTCCGATCTCACTGATCGCGATTCTGGTCAAAGTAGATAGACTGGTATACATTCATCACATCGTTCCTCTCGGTTCATAAAGATGCGCACCGGAGACCACCCCGTGCCAGGACGTCGAGTTCGGTTCAGGCAGGAATTTCACCATGACACTGACAACCAGTGCCCGTGAGATTGCCCGTCTACGACATGCGGGCGTACGCGGCAAAGGTGGATTCGGCGTGCGGATCTGGCGCCGGCATGATGGTCTCCATCGAGATCGATTCGAGAATGTTCGAGGAAGTTGTTGCGTTCGTGCATTTGCGCGGGGCGTTTGCATCGCTGCATCCATTCACTGCGCGGCAGAACGAATGCAGGCGCAATGACAGGGTGGAAATCGACCGCGCGCTTGCGCCCAATGCGACCGGGGATGTCCGACTGACACGGGGATGCTGACGTCGTTCGTCGATCGGGGCGTCTTCATTCGATGTGGGCTGGATTGATGTTCGACGCCAATGAGAGCATTTTGCCGATTTCCCTTTTACTGCGACGCACCGCATTCACAGTCGCCATCAGGACCTAGCTAAAGTGACCAAGCCTTCCGGACACCCTGCCATGCAAACAAGCGCATCCAAGAAAACCACTGTTTTGTTCGCGTCGGTCAACCAGGCGATCGTCGATGTGTCGCGTCAATGCCCGTCGGCAGTGCGCGCGGCAGTCGGGTTATTGCTTGTCGCCAGCGTATTGTCGGGGTGTGCGCCCCTATCGGCGTCTGCGCCGACCGATCCTCAGCAACAGTTTGCCGCTGAGCAGCGGAATGCGAACGCGTTGTATAGCAAGAAGGTGCTGGCATATAAGCCGATGTTCGAGAATCCCGGCGGCTATGGTCGAGCGCAGATACTCGAAGCGTACGAGGCGGTCCTCCAGCAGTACTCCGTTGCGGCAATCGCCTATGCCCGCACCATCTATCCCCCGGCTCGACAGACGCTTCCGCCTTCCCTGCAGCCATTGCCGGCGCCGTCGGGGCCGGTCACGCTGGCGGTCGTCAATCGCGACTACGAGCATGTGCTCGGAATGGACGTTGCCTTGTGGGAGATGGACATGGCGGCGAACTTTGGCCGGCCGTCCAGGTTGCCGATACCGAAATACACCGGCCCGGTGCTCATCATGCCGCCTGCGCCACCGTTTCCCCCCCTGCAGGATGTTCGCGATCCAAAGTTCGCGCGGCTCGTGAGCATGACGAAGAAAATAGACGATGCGCAGAAGGCTGATCTGGCGCGAGAGCAAGGCGCGATCGAGCAACAGTACGCCGAGCAGGCCGCGTGGCGGGCGCGACACCCCACGGGGCAGTATGACAACATCGATCCGAGGACCGGACTGCCGTATGCGGCCCCGCAACAAGAGACGCAGCGGTGGTGCATGATGAACGGTGGCCGGGTGCCCTGCTGAAACCGCTTCGCGCAGCGGCAATTGCGGCCCGAGTGGATGACAGCCGGGCCGGCACACACGACCCACGTGGGATCATCCGCGTCAAAGATCGTGCTTGTGTCGGCTCGGGTGACGATATTCGCTGATGGCGTATCGGTTGCGGGTCTTAATCGGTCGATGCCGTGGCGGTGAAGCGATCCCGTGTTGCCGAAGCCGGCCTTCCAAAATCCGTAGCGTCCTTTGATTTCATGGTGGCCGACGATGGTTTGCTGGTCCGCCCAGCGTGTCACGTCGTATCGCTCCTGCCCGCCGAACAGTCCTGACATCGTGCGTGATCGTGTTTCTCGGGTACCCGGTGTCAACAACGTGTTGTCTATCCCACGACCCGTCGTATCGCACGAACAGGTACCCGGTACCAACGTTGCCCCGTACAACTTTTCGCGTGGATCCATGAATGCCCCCCTTCTTGTCCGGTGCAAGGCGCATGAGAGGCGTGTGGAAGATGCCGTATTCACTGCCGTGAAGAGCGGGATCGTCTCCGGCAGTTGGCAACACTTGCCGTACTGGCTGAGCGGAGCCGTGCTGGCGGCGGTGCTAAGATGCCGCCCTGTAGTCAGGAGATGCATGAATGCGCGCGAGCAAACGCCAGCAGGTGGTCGACAAGGCAGGTGAGTTGTTTTCTCGCCATGGCTTTCATCCGGTCGGTATCGACTGGATCATCGCCGAAGCGGACGTTGCCCGCATGACGCTCTACCATCACTTCGCGGGCAAGGACGACCTGATCAAGGCCGTGCTGGAACAGCGCTACACCTTCATCATGGAGAGCATCGCTGCCAAGCTCGGCCCCATGCCGCACGCTGCTGCGCGTCTGAAGGGGATTTTTGACTGGTACGGAACCTGGTTCCGAAGCCCTGAGTTCGCGGGCTGCCTGTTCGAGCGTGCGCTGGCCGAGTTTGGTGCGACTTGCCCCAAGGTGACCGACGTGGCGGTGCGCTATCGGGATGACTTGTTGGCCCTCATGGAGCAACTGCTATCCGAGATCGTTCCGCGTCGCCAGGCCCGTCAGCTTGCAGGCGTGTACGTGATGTTGCTGAGCGGGGCAACCGCGGATGCGCGTGCGATCGGGGATCCGCGAGCTGCCGCAAGGGCGTGGCAGGCGGCAGAGATGCTGCTGAACGAGTCCAAAGTCGCAACTGAAAGCACGCGCAAAGCCCGCAGCCGTCACGCTTGATCGTTTGTGGACCCTGCTCGGTACCGATACCGATGGGTCCCATGAGAATATGGTCTGACCCACCCAGTCCGTGAAGAGACGTAGATTGGCCGGTACAGCTGTACAGCGACACGTTACGGCTTGCGTGTCGGAGAAGTGGTCGCCGCAGGCGGCACGGCGACAGACGTTGTGGCACCGGGGGCGCTGAGGCCGCAGCAAGCGCCACGGACTTTCATCGGGATGCGCGGGCTTGCTCCTCGCTCAGCACGTGTCGCGTCGGCCTTTGAGTGTTTTTTTGGTGCTCGGGCCGGGGCAAGGGACGTTTCGTTTTAGGGGCCGCAGCGGAAAGCCATGCGGGCATTGGCTCGGATCACAGTCACAATTCAAAGTTAAATGAAATGTGATCACTCCCCGCCCCAAAATTTTGCACAATGGCGGCAGAGCGGCCCATTGCCGCGATTCGCCCCCGCGTATCCGGCCGCCCGGACCGGGGCCGGCCCGAACCGATACCCGACCTCGGCACCGACGTGCCGCCGCCTGCCGCCATGGACCAACCGAAACGCATCCTGATCGTCGAGGACGACGCCGACATCGCCGACGTGCTGAGCCTGCACCTGCGCGACGAACGCTACGAGGTCGTGCACAGCGCGGATGGCGCGGAAGGGCTGCGCCTGCTCGAGCAGGGCGGCTGGGATGCGCTGATCCTCGACCTGATGCTGCCGGGCGTCGACGGCCTCGAGATCTGCCGGCGCGCGCGCGCGATGACGCGCTACACGCCGATCATCATCACGAGCGCACGCTCGAGCGAGGTGCACCGGATCCTGGGTCTCGAGCTCGGCGCCGACGACTATCTGGCCAAGCCGTTCTCCGTGCTCGAACTCGTCGCCCGCGTGAAGGCGTTGCTGCGGCGCGTCGATGCGCTCGCGCGCGATTCGCGGATCGACGCGGGCACGCTCGACGTCGCGGGGCTGGCGATCGACCCGATCGCGCGCGAGGCGAGCGTCGACGGCGCGCGCATCGACCTCACGCCGCGCGAATTCGACCTGCTGTATTTCTTCGCGCGGCACCCGGGCAAGGTGTTCTCGAGGATGGACCTGCTCAATGCCGTGTGGGGCTACCAGCACGAAGGCTACGAACACACGGTCAACACCCACATCAACCGGTTGCGCGCGAAGATCGAGGCCGATCCGGCCGAGCCCGTGCGGATCCTCACCGTATGGGGCCGCGGTTACAAGCTCGCCGCGCCGGGCCAGCGGGACGCATGATGAAGCTCACCCTTACCCAGCGGCTGTCGCTCGTGTTCTCGGTGCTGCTGCTTGCATGCTCGGGCGCGTCCGCGTGGCTGCAGATCCGCGCGAACGACATGCGCGAGCAGGAAGTCGTGCAGGGGCTGTCGCGCGACCTGGCCGCCAATATCGTCAACAGCGTGACCCACAGCGCGCCGCTGATGGACGCGAACGGGCTGCGCCCGGACGCCGTGCGCACGCTGTTCGGCCAGTTGATGGGCGTGAACCCGAGCGTCGAGGTCTATCTGCTCGACAACGCGGGGCGCATCAAGGGCGACGATGCGCCGCCCGGCCACGTGAAGCGCGACCGCGTCGATCTCGCGCCCGTGCAGCGCTTCATCGCGGGCGAGCCGCTGCCGATCCTCGGCGATGACCCGCGCAGCCCCGATGCGCGCAAGGTGTTCAGCGCCGCGCCGCTGCAGCGCGCGGGGCAGCCGCCGTCGGGCTACATCTACGTGGTGCTGCTCGGCGAGGCGCACGACCGGCTCGCCGCGCGCGTCGACGCCGGCAACGTGCTGCGCACGACATTGTGGTCGATGGCGCTGGTCGCGCTGCTCGGCCTGCTCGCGGGCCTCACCGCATTCAGCTTCATCACGCGTCCGCTGCGCCGGCTGACGGACGCGATGCGCCGCTTCGACGCGAACGGCACGCCCGACACGCAGCCGCCGGTGCCGCGCTCGCGGCCGGGCCGGCGCGGCGACGACATCGTCGTGCTCGAATCCGCGTTTGCGCAGATGGCCGACCGGATCGGCGACCAGTGGCGCGCGCTGACGCACCAGGACCAGCAGCGGCGCGAACTGATCACGAACATCTCGCATGACCTGCGCACGCCGCTCACGTCGCTGCACGGCTACCTGGAGACGCTGTCGCTGAAGTCGGACACACTCGCCGAGAACGAACGGCGGCGCTACCTGTCGATTGCGCTCGCACAGAGCGCGAAGGTCGGCCGGCTCGCGCAGGCGCTGTTCGAGCTCGCGCGGCTCGAATCGGGCGGCGTGCAGGCCGAGCGCGAGCCGTTCTCGCTCGTCGATCTCGTGCAGGACGTGTTCCAGAAATTCGAGCTGACTGCACAGGCGCGCGGCGTCGCGCTGCATGCGCGGATTCCGCCACGCGTGCCGGTCGTGTCGGCCGATCTCGGGATGATCGAGCGCGTGCTGACCAACCTGCTCGACAACGCGTTGCGGCACACGCCTGCGCACGGCGAGGTCGAGGTCGCGCTGGAGCCGCGCGGCGACCGCGTGCTCGTGACCGTGGCCGATACCGGCGAAGGGATTCCGGCGGCCCGGCGCGACGGGTTGTTCCAGCGGCCGCAGCGGCCGATGAGCGGCGGCGCGGTGACGAGCGGCGGGCTCGGTCTGCTGATCGTGCACCGGATGCTGGCACTCAACGGCAGCAGTATCCGGCTGGTTGATCGGGCCGGGCGCGGTGCGGTGTTCGAGTTCGCGCTGGCGGTGGCCACGCCGGCTGTCGGCGACGGGCACTGATCGTCGTCAATGCAGGTATCGCCCGCGCTCAACCGCCGCGCTTGCGCCGCACGTCGCTCGGCGTCACGCCGGTCCAGCGCTTGAATGCGTGGCGAAACCCTACCGCGTCGCTGAAGCCGAGCGCCAGGGCGATGTCTTCGGTGCTGAGCGTGGTCGTGCTGAGATAGTCGATCGCGAGCGCCTTGCGCACGCTCGCCAGCAGTTCGCTGTATGACGTGCCTTCGGCTTCGAGCTTGCGGCGCAGTGTGCGCGACGTGATGCACAGGATGTCCGCGATCGCGTCGATGTCCGGAAATTGCCCGGGCGTGCGCGTGAGCTCCTGGTACACGCGCCGCGTGATGCCGGCCTGGCTGCGCAATTCATCGAGCAGGCTCGCGCAATGCGACGACACCTGCGCGGCGGTAATCGGATTCGCGAGCTGCGGCGCGCGCGTGAGCCACGCGGCCGGGTAGCTGAGCACATGATGCGGCTGGTCGAAGGCGATCGGGCATTCGAGCGCATCGGCCAGCAGCGCTGCGTGCGCCGGCTGCGGCTGGGCGAACTGCGCACGTGCCGGTACGCACCACGCACCCATCACGTCCTTGATGATCGTTACATGCAACGCGAACTGCATGTCGATCAGGAAACGGTACAGCGGCTCGTCGAGATCGGGCAGCGCGACCTCGTGCCGGTCGGGAAACTGCCACGACGCGGTGTCGCCCTGTTCGACCCAGCGGATCGCGAGCATGCCGTTCGCGAGCCGGTGATATTTGACGGCCGATTCGAACGCGTGCGCGAGCGATTCCGAACACAGCATCGCGTAGCCGTACATCCCGTAGCTCGTGACGTGCAGCCGGTGGCCGACGCGCACGCCGAGATCGGAGCCGTCGTAGCGGCCGACCGCATTGCGCGCGGCCGTGAGGAACTGCAGCGGCGACGTGAGCGTGAACGGGTCCGCGACGGCGGCCGGCGTGAGGCCGGTGCCGTCGAGCACCGCGACCGAATCGAGGCCGGCTTGGGCCGCCACGTCGAGCAGCGCGGCCAGCTTGGCCGGCGTGAAGCGCTGCTGGTGCAACGCGTGGGTCGTCTCGACGTCCGGCAGGCGGGCTGCGCGGGCGGTCGTCGGGGTCAAGAGCGCACTGCGCGACATGGGAACATCCTGCGTCCGAATCGATATCGTTTACGGCACGCAATTCTGCTCGGGATCGGTCCCAAATGCCACAGGGTTCACCCTGATACGCGCGCCGGCGCCACCCGGCGCGACCGGCGTCGACCGCCTTCAACCCGCTTCAACCCGCCTGAAACACGCCGGCCTCCCACGCAAACGGCTTCGCGAGCCGGTTCCACGTGTTGATCTGCGCGACGATCAGCGTGAGCGTGGCCAGCTCGTCGCGATCGAAATGCGCGCGCGTCGCGTCGACGAGTGCGTCGTCGATTGCGTGCTCGCTGATCAGCGTCAGCGCTTCCGCCCAACGTAGCGCCGCCTGCTCTTTCGGGCTGTAGAGAGCGGGCGTTTCGTGCCACACGGGCAGCAGGTTGTAGCGCAGCGGATCTTCGCCCGCGTGGATGCCCTCCTTGATGTGGCGGTCGAGGCAGTAGGCGCAGCCGTTGAGCTGCGACACGCGTGCGCGCACCAGTTCCACGAGCTTGAAATCGTGGCCGGTGTGGTTCGCGTATTCCTCGACGTTGAGCACGACGTCGAGCAGCCGGGCGGGGAGTTGTCCAAACGAGATGCGTTCTGGCATGGCGACTGACCTTTGAGAGAGTTGTTGTGCTTCTTGTTCCGGTCCGTCGCGCCGACGCCTTTTGCACCATATGTGCAGTAATCCTGATTATGTGACGGCGGGATGGACCGGTAGGGGCAGGCATGATCCGTTGTGCGGATGCAGTGGCTTCACGGGCGACGGCGCGCGGCACGTTCGGCCGTGGTGAACCGGAAGCGAAGCGATCGTATCAGGTGCGCCTGCCGACAGGAATCGCCGGATCCCGTATGTTGTTCATGCTGAAGAGTCGATAGTCGACGCGCGAAAGCGGTCAGCCCCGATCGTCCGGACGCATGCGCAGAATCGCGTCGGCGAACTCGACGAACCCGCTGCCGCCCGGGCCTTGCGTGATCCAGCGCGGCAACGCAGGCAACCGCTGCAGATACTCGACCACGGTGCTCATGCCGGCCGTGTGCGTGAAGTAGCCGAACATCGGCGCGTCGTTGGTGGAATCGCCGGAATAAGCCACGCAATCGCGCGCCGAGTCGGCGTCGACGCCGAAAGTGTCGGACAGCACGCGCAGCGACATCGACAGCTTGTCGTACCCGCCGACCCACCCGATGATCCACAGGTTGTTGATGGTTGCGTCCGCGCCGGCCGCGACGAGCGCGTCGCGTATCCGGTCGTCCTGGTCGCTGCCGGTGCGGGCGTAGGCGAGCGAGGTCAGCCGGAAGTCCTGATCGTCCGCGTGACGGGCGGCGGGTACGGCCGTCTCGACCTGCCGCGCGATGCGCCAGAGTGCGGTGCGGGCGTCGGCACGCGCATCGTCCGCATGCCAGTAACGGCGTTCGGCGCCGTGCCCGTCCGCGCTGCGCCGGATGAAGAGCCCGCCGTTTTCCGCGATCACGCCGTCGACCGGCCACATGCGCGCCATCTGGTCGCACCAGCCTGCCGGCGCGGCGGTCACCGGAATCACGCGGATGCCGTGCGCCTGCAAGCGCTCGAGTGCCGCATAGGTCGGCGCGGCCAGCCGGCCGCGATGGGTCAGGGTCTCGTCCATGTCGGTCAGCAGGAAGCGGACGGACGAGAAGGTGTCGGCGGGGGCCAGGGCAAGCGGCTGCATGGTCTCGACTGCGGAATGACGGTCGTCGATTATGAAGAAGGCCGCGTGGCCGTGCCACGCCGCTTCCTGCTTAGCAATTCGCACCGGGGAATAAGCGGCCTCGAGCGTCCGCAGGCAAAGTTGTCTGGACAAGTCCGCACCCCCGCATGTCCGTTTCGATCATCTTTTCGGCCGCCCGGATCATTTTCAAAGTGCGCCGCGCGGGCGATAGTCGCCGATCAGGCGATGGTCCGCGCTTTTCCGGCGTGCAGGCCGTCGTGCGAACGGCGCGGCCGGCGCGCCGTCCCCCGTGGAGTGAGACATGACGAAGAGACACTGGACCGGGTCGTATGGCTCGATCCCCGCCGAGATCGATGCCGATCGCTTTCCTTCCGTAAGCGCGCTGCTGGACGACGCGATGCACCGTTACGCCGATCGCCCGGCGTTCCACTCGTATGGCCGCACGCTCACCTATGCCGACGTCGACCGCCTGTCGACCGCGCTGGCGGCCTATCTGCAGCAGGTCGTGGGCGTCCGCAAGGGCGATCGCGTGGCCGTGATGCTGCCGAACGTGCTCGCGTTCCCGGTCGCGTTCGTCGCGGTCGCGAAGATCGGCGCGATCCAGGTCAACGTGAACCCGCTTTACACGGCGCGCGAACTCGAGCATCAGCTGAACGACGCGGGCGTCGAAGTCGCCGTGGTGTGCGGCGGGTCGATGGGCACGTTCGCCGAGGTGGTTGGCGGCACGCGCGTGCGCACCGTGCTGAGCGTCGGGCGCGGCGATCTCGGCGTCGTCGATGCGCCGGCCGGTACGTGCGACGCGCTGCCGCCCGGTTCGATCCCGCTCGCGGATGCCATTGCCGCCGGGGAAGCGCTCGCGTTCGAGCCGGTCGCGCTCGGCGGCGCGGACTTGCTGCTGCTGCAGTACACGGGCGGTACGACCGGCCTGTCGAAGGGCGCCGCGCTGTCGCACCGCAACCTCGTCGCGAACATCGAGCAGTTCGGGGCGATCGTGCCGGCCGCACGCACGCCGGGCGAGGAGGTCGTGGTCACGGCGATCCCGATGTATCACATCTTCGCGCTGACGGTGAACTTCCTGTCCTATTTCGCGATCGGCGCGCAGAACTGGCTGATCGCGAACCCGCGCGACATGGACGGCTTCATCGACGTGCTGAAGGCCGCGCGGCCGACGGTGTTCGTCGGCGTGAACACGTTGTACGCGGGGCTCGCCGGCCATCCGCGCCTGACGGAAATCGACTGGTCGCGGCTGAAGCTGTCGGCCGGCGGCGGCGCGGCCGTGATCGACGTGATCTCGTCGCGCTGGAAGGCCGTAACGGGCAATTTCATCCGCGAGGGCTACGGGCTGTCGGAAACGTCGCCGGTCGTGTCGTTCAATCCGCAGGCGATCGACTCGTTCACGGGCACCACGGGCCTGCCGCTGCCGTCGACCGACGTGAAGCTGCTCGACGACCAGGACAACGAGGTGGCGATCGGCAGCGCGGGCGAGATCTGCGTGAAGGGGCCGCAGGTGATGGGCGGCTACTGGCAGAAACCGGACGCGAATGCGGTCGCGTTCACGGCCGACGGCTATTTCCGCACCGGCGACGTCGGCGTGTTCGACGAAGCCGGGTTCCTGCGGATCGTCGACCGCAAGAAGGACATGATCATCGTGTCGGGCTTCAACGTGTACCCGAACGAAGTGGAAGCCGTGGCCACCGGGGTGCCGGGCGTCGCCGAATGCGCATGCATCGGCGTGCCGGACGCGCGCACGGGGGAGGCCGTCAAGCTGTTCGTGGTGCTGGCGCAGGATGCGACCGTCACGGAAGAGCAGCTCGTCGCGCATTGCCGCGAGAGCCTCGCGGGCTACAAGGTGCCGAAGCTGATTCGCTTCGTCGACCGGCTGCCGAAGTCGACCGTCGGCAAGATCCTGCGCCGGGAACTCAGCCGCACCGACTGATGCCTCGACGGATGGCGTCGGCGCGCCGAGCAGCATCCGGCGCGCCGAAGGCCCGGAAGGCTCCGCGCGGGCTGCTCAAGTACAATGCGAGCGGTTCGATCGACGGGGACGCGATGACCGGTTCAGATTCACTTTCCGCCCAGCCCGGGCCTGCAGCCGGGCGTGCGCTGCCGTCGCCGAGCGCGACGGTGCCGATCTCGCTCGTCAACGGCTTTCTCGCGAGCGCGGGCGTGCAGCGCGACGTGGTCGAGCGCTACCTGCGCGGGGCCGGCATCCCGATCGAGCTGCTCGGCGAACCGCATGCGCGCGTGACGGAGGAGCAGTTCTCGACGCTGTACCGCACGCTCGCGATCGACCTCGACGACGAGATGCCCGGCATCTTCTCGCGCCCGCTGCGCGGCGGCACGCTGAAGTACCTGTGCCTGAGCCTGCTCGATGCGCGCAACCTCGAAACGGCGCTGCATCGTTTCGGGCAATTCTTCCATATCCTGCTCGACGATTTCTTCGTCGAATCGAAGCGCGACGGTCTCGTCGCGCAGGCGGTGCTGCGCCCGAACGACGCTATCGGCCCGATCGGCGCGCTCGGCCAGGAACTGATGCTCAAGCTCGTGCACGGCGTGTGCTCCTGGCTGATCGGCCAGAAGATCCCGCTGCTGCAGATCGAGTTCGCGTGCCCGCGGCCGCGCCATGCGGTCGATCACCTGTACTTCTTCACCGGCGCCGTGCAGTTCGACTGCGAGCGCACGCTGATGCGCTTCAGCGCGGACTACCTCGACGCGCCGATCCGGCAGAGCAAGCGCAACCTGCGCAAGTTCCTCGCGCGCGCACCGGGCGACTGGATCTTCGAATCGTTCAGCGAACAGCTCGTGTGCCATCGCGTGCGGCAGTACCTGTCGGAAGCGTTGCCTGACCTGCCGGTGATCGACCAGGCGGCCGAGCACCTGCATTGCTCGGTGCGCACGCTGAGCCGCCATCTCGCTGCCGAAGGGACGACGTTCCAGGTGCTCAAGGACGAACTGCGACGCGACATCGCGATCCAGCGGCTGACCGATACGCCCGATACGATCGCGGCGATCGGCGCCGACATCGGCTTCGACGATCCGAGCGCGTTCCATCGCGCGTTCCGGCACTGGACCGGGAGCACGCCGGGCACTTACCGGCGGCGCGCGTAACAAGGCGCGTCAAGCTTCAAGGTAGCCGGTTCCCATAACCGTATACCTTCGCGCGCTCCCATGGACGGCTCCCCTGGGCGGGACGGTTTACGAATCCGACGGACAGGCAGGGCGCCCGTTGCCGAAGCTGCGCACCGTGCTCGCGATCCGCGCGGCGAACTGCTCGATCATGCGCTGTTGCACGCGCACCATGTCCGCATAGTTTCCAGGGGCGGCCTCGTTGAGCCGCGTGCTGCACGAAATGCGCGTGCCCGACGTGTCCTGCTGCACGCCGACGACCCAATCGGCTTCGAACTGGGCCATGCGCCCGGGCCACGCATCGAAGCGGCGCACCTGCGTGCGGATGCTCATGACGGTCTGGTTCGACGGACGCGGCAGGCCGGTGACGTTGCGCGCGCCCAGTTGCTCGACGAGCGCCGACGAAAGCGCCGCGCGCAGCTCGTCGCCGAGCGGCGCAACCCAGCGTTCGTTGTCGAGTATCACCGCGGTGCCCGTGCCGCTGCGCACGACCATCTGCTGCTGGTCGAGCTGGGCGGGGATGCCGACCGGCAACACGTTGATCGCCAGCGGCGCGGCGGCGCGCGCGGTTGTCGGCGTCGTGGATGTGAACGTGGCCGTGGCCGGCGAGACGAGCGTGTAGTAATGCACCGGGTTCGACGCGCAGGCGGTCAGCGCGATGACGGCGCCGGCGCCCAGGGCGATCGTCCTGGCGCGAATCGGGAAGTTCATGGTTGTCGTGGCTCCTGCTGGACAGGCGAGGTTGAAGGGGCGACAGGCGCGCTCGGCGCGTGATCGGCCCCGGTCCCCCGGAGCAGCGATTCGGGACGGCGGCCCAGCATGTCGGTGAGCGTGCGCAACGAGCGGGCGGTACGCTGGACTTCGGTCAGCGTGTTCGTCAGGTTTTCCTGAAGCGGGCCGTCGTCGGCGATGCCCTGGCGCAACGTGCCGAACGTCTGGTTCGCCTGGTCGAGCATGCGCGTCGTCGACGGCAGCAGCTGGCCGTTGACCTGCTTGAGCGTCGCGTCCAGGCTCGTCAGGCTCGAATCGACATGCTTGCCGATCGAATCCAGCGGCATCTTGTTGATCTTGTCGACAATGTCGGCGAGCTGCTCCGGCAGCTTGTCGAAGGTACTCGGCACGGTGGGCAGGGTCAGCGGCGTCGCATTCGCATCGAACGGCACCTTCGGCGCGTTTTTCACGAAATCGAACGAAATGTAGAGCTGCTCCGTCAGCAGGTTGCCGGTACGCGCCTGCGCACGGAGCCCATGCTCGACCAGGCCCGCGAGGAACTGGGCCGCGCGCGGATTGCCGTTGCCTTCGGTCTTCTGCAGCTTCTCGATGACGGGGCCGAGCCGATACGGATAGACCTTCACCATGACGATGGACTGGAAGCGCCGGGTGGACCGGTCGAAGTCGAGCTGGGTCGAGACGACCTTGCCCATGTCGATGCCGGAAAATTCCACGGGCGCGCCGACCGCGAGCCCGCGCAACGGCTGTTCGAAGCGCAGCCGGATGAGCTGGGACGGCCCGTCCGGCACGGCCATCGCGGCAGTTTCGTTGTCGGCGAGCGTAAACAGGCGGCCTGCACGGGCGGCCGCCGCATCGCTGTCTTCCGGTGTCGCGAACGCGATGCCGCCGCCCACGATCGTCGCGACCGACTGGGTCTTCAGCTTCAGGCCGTTCGCGTCGAGCGACAGATCCATGCCGCTCGCATTCCAGAAGCGCGTATCGGTCGTCACCAGGCGATCGTACGGCGCATCGATGAACACCTGCAGGTTCATGTCGCGGCTCTGCATGTCGAGCTTGTACGACGCGACGTGGCCCACCATCAGATGGCGGTAATAGACCGGCGAACCGATATCGAGCGAGCCGAGATCGGTGGCGCGCAACGCGAAACTCGTCCCCGGCGTGCCGTTGATGACGGTCGGCGGCGTTTCGAGCCCGGTGTAGGCCTTCCGCGAATTTTCCGAGCGGCCCGTGTCCATGCCGATGTACGCGCCGGAAAACAGCGTGTCGATGCCCGATACGCCGCTCATGCCGACGCGGGGGCGCACGACCCAGAAGCGCGTGTCGTCGCGAATCAGGTTGCGCGCATTCTTCACGAACGACACCGTGGCGACCACGTGTGAACTGTCGTCGCTGAGCGTGATCGCGGTCACGGTGCCGATCACGACGTCCTTGTACTTGACCGGCGTCTTGCCGGCTTCGAGGCCTTGCGCGGTGTTGAACGTGATCGTGATTTCCGGTCCGACGGACAACCACGCGTGGATCACCATCGACAGGCCGATCAATGCCGCGACGAGCGGTACGAGCCAGACGAGCGAAAGCCGCGCGCGGTTGCGTGTCACGGGCGGGTCGTGGGGTTCGAGGCCTTGCGGGCCGGATGCAGGATTCATGCTTCCTCGGCGTCCCAAATGAGGCGTGGGTCATAACTCATCGCAGACAGCATCGTGAGAATGACGACCATGCCGAAAAACAAAATGCCGGCGCGCGGCTCGATCTCGGACAGCGGACCGAACTTCACCAGCGCACAGATGATTGCAACGACCAGCACGTCGAGCATCGACCAGTAGCCGACCAGCTCGACCGCGCGGTACAGCACGGCCCGCTCGCGCATGGCCGACACGCTGCGCCGGCCCGTCGTGACGAGCAACGTGCCGATCGCGAGAAACTTCGTGCATGGCACGACGACGCTCGCGATGAAGATCACCGACGCGATGCCGTACGAACCGCCTTTCCAGAACACCACGACGCCGCTGAGGATCGTCGATTCGCTGTGGCTGCCGAGCAGCGTGGTGCGCATCACCGGCAACAGGTTGGCCGGAATGTAGAAGATCAGGCTGGCGATCAGGAGCGCCCACGCGCGCACGAGGCTGTTCGAGCGACGCGCGTGCAGCGCGGACCCGCAGCGCGGGCAGCGTTCCGCTTCGGCGGCATGCGAATGGGTATCCTGCGCGGCGGAGGTGCGGGGGCGGCAGACGAGGCCGCACGCATGGCACCCGACCATGCCCAACTGGCTGGCGCGCACGGGCAGGCTCACGGGCGGCCTCCGGACGTTTCCACCGGTACGACCCAGTCCCACAGCTGGCGCGCATCGTGGCCCGCGATCAGCGGGATCAGCACCATCAACACGGCCGTGGCCCACAAGCCGGCACCGGGAATGATCTGCATGATGCTGGACAGCTTGATGATGGCGATCAGGATGCCGAGCAAGCCGACCTCGATCATGCTCCAGGGCCGCAGCGCGACGAGCAAGCGCATCAGCGGGCCGAATGCGGGCGCGCGATGTCCGGCACGGGCAAAGGCCAGCAACCAGATCAGCGTGGCGATCTGCAGGAACGGCACCACCACGATGGCCAGTGCCGTCGGAATCGCGATCGGCGCGGCGAAACCGTGGGCCAGCGCGAGCGCGGATTGCCACAGCGTGGCTTCGCTATGCAGCCCCTGCACGCTGATCCGCATGATCGGGCAGAGGTTGGCGATGGCAAACACCACGCCCGCCGCGATCGCCAGCGCGAGCCACCGGTCGATATCGAGCCAGCTCGATCGAAACAGCACGGCGGAACATCGCTCGCAACGCGCGACCTCGTGAGGCGCCAGCGCGCGGCGTCGGTAGACGCTGTCGCAATGCTCGCAGGCGATCAGGGTCGGAAACGTGTCCATGGGTTCGTGTTGCTCGCGCATGCGTACTCGATGACTTGCTTCGCAGTGTGCTCGGCGTCGATGGACGCTTTTGTGCGGTTCGATGGAGAAATGATGGAGCCGCGGCGGGCCTGAATGCGTTGCGTCCCCATCGAGCGCGATCTCGTCACGCCTTGGCGGAGATGGCGCGGAGTTCCTCGAGATCGAGGTCGCGTGTCAGTTCGTGCAGCGTGTGCTCGTCGATGTCGCCGGCGCGGTAGAGGCGCATGAGCTCGGCCCGTCCCGCCGCGATCAATTCCAGCACGGTGTCCGAACGCGCGTCGAGCTCGGACTTGTATTCGTCGGCGTGCCGCGCGTAGCGGGCCATGTCTTCGGCCTTGTGCTTGTGGATGTCCAGGAGCATCGGGTGAACGAGTTCGCCTGCCGCGTTGTAGGCCCGCTTTGCCATCAACTCGTACTGCACCTTGGCAATCACGGCCTCCGCCTCGCTCATGCTCAGGCGAGGCTTGTCGCTTTCCGGCGCCGCGAGCCCCGTCCATCGGATCACGGCGCCGAGCGTCTGGCCCTGCACCAGCACGGTGGCGAGGATGACGGCGATGGCGGTGACGAGGATGAAATCGCGCCCCGGAAAACTGTCCGGGAGGCTGGCGGCGAGCGCCAGGGTGATCACCCCTCGCATGCCGGCCCAGCTCAGGACCGTGGCATCGGAAAGCCCGAGCGGATGGAAGCGGGTCACGCCCAACTTCCGTAACAGGATGAGCGCGGCGTCCGACACATACACCCAGGCAAACCGCGCGACGATGACGGAAACAACGACGATCAGCACCGGTACGCCCATCTCCGCGAGCATCGCGTCGAGTCCGTCGCCCCGCTGGATCAACTCGTGCAGCGAGGAGCCGATGATCAGGAACACGAACGCCTCGAGAATGAAGATCGTGACGGTCCAGAAGCCCGTGCCGTACAGGCGCGCCGACGCGCTGAGCACGCGATGCTGGAACCACGCACAGATGAGGCCCGTCGTCACGGTGGCGATCACCCCCGAGACGTGGAAGCGTTCGGCCAGCAGATAGGAACCCCACGCACACAGCGGGCTGGCGGCGATGACCAGGCTGTCTTCGTCGAGATGGCGCATCAGGATCACCCAGGCGCCCCCCACGACGGCGCCGATCAGTACGCCGCCCAGTGCCAGCAGTGCGAAGCTGCCAAGGGCTTCGGCCGGACTGAACAGGCCCGTCACGCCCGCTGCCACCGCAAAGCGGAACAGCACGAGGCCCGTCGCATCGTTGAACAGGCTCTCTCCCTCCAGGAGGATCAGGAGGCGGCGCGGCAGTTTCACTTGCTGCAGCGCGGCGCGGGCCGATACGGCATCCGGCGGCGCGACCAGTGCGCCCAGGGCCGCGCAGGCCGCCCAGGGCAGGGAGGGCACGAGCCAGTGAGTGACGAGGGCCACCACGACGGTCGTGAAGAGCACCGCACCGATCGCCAGCGCCCCGACGCCCAGCATGTGCCGGCGCAGATGGTCGAGCGAAATGCCAAGGGCACTGTCCATCAGCAACGGGGGCAGGAAAATCACCAGCACCAGTTCCGGGTCGATATGCACCTCGGGCAGGCCGGGCAGAAAGGCGATGAAACCGCCGCCGATGATCAGGGCGACGGCGGGAGGGAGCCCGAGCTTGTGCCCGACATAGTGCAAGACAAGGATCGCCAGCAGCAGCGCGATCATCAATTCGAAAATGGCCATGGTGAGGGTTCTGTTGTCAGCGCTTGAGCGGTGGGCTGCCCATGAGCGCTTCAGCCGGACGGAAGGCGCGATGAGAGGCCGGGTTCCAGGGGCCGGACAGCTTCGGCGTCCGGCAGGGCGTTTGAAGGGCGCGCCTTCTATTTCGTGATCCGGGCAAAGTCGATGCAGGAGATGTGAATCGCGAGGATCATCGCGGACCAGTTCGTCGGTCGGCCATTCCGCACGCTTGGCCGAAAAATCTCGTCACCCGGGGTGATGGGCATGCCGCTCATCGCGCATAACCCTGGCCGTCTGGCAAATCCTTTATGCCAATTCTGATAGCCGTAATGTCCGCCAGTTGAATCCCGCCACGAAAGCACCACCGTGCTGGCCGTCGGTTGATCGAGGATATCGATCGCTGCGCTGCACTTCGATCGATCGCCCGAAGGCATTTTTCTACGTGAATCGACCACGCAATCCCTGCGCAGCCGGTTGATTCGCGTGCCGTCGCTGCAGGTGTTGAGCGCGTGCATCATGTGGCGCCAGCGTTGCTCGGGTTCGATTGCGTCGATCGGAATCAACTTTGCGCAGCCAACGGGTGGATCATCGCTTCGTTCCTGTTCGCGAGAATCGCCATCGATTGACGAAGAGACATTTGCCTGATTGCTCATTTCGTACCTCGCTGCGCGCATGCAGTTGATCAGATCTCTGGAAAAGAAGGTTTCCGATAACGATTCAAAAACAGCGGAATCGCAGCGTGGCCGCAGGCGTGCAATGCGCGTCGGCCTGCTGCCATCAGCCCGTTCTGCGCGCCAGCCTGACGAGGTCGACGACCGTTGCGACCAGTGCGGTCAGCAGCACGGCGGCGAGCATCAGGTAGCTCGGCGTCTCACGGATCACGACCGCGACCGGGTTGTCGGTCGCAGCAGACGAAACGGCGAGAAACAGACCGTAGACGACGAACCAGCCGGTCGCGATCGTCAGCACGACGGAAATCGTCAGGAGTCCGACCATCATCGCCATGCGCAGCCGCGATCCATGACATGCATTCACTGGGTGCTGCGCAGCCGGTAGCCGACGCCGCGCATGACCTCCGGCGTCCCGGACGCGCCCGCGCATTCGAGTTTCTTGCGCAGCCGGCTGATATGGCTGTCGACGGTGCGCTCGAGCGCATCGACGTCGGCGAGGCAGGCGTCGATCAGTTCGCTGCGCGTGAACACGCGGTTCGGCGACCCGGCCAGGTGCGCGAGCAGCCGGAATTCGGTCAGCGTCAGCGAGACGCCGGTTTCTCCGCTGTCTGTGCGGACCGTGGTCAGGTAGCTTTGCGTGTCGATTTCAAGGTTGCCGACCTTGATGAAACGCCCGGACGAGGCTGTTTCGAGACGACGCAGGATCGCGCGGATGCGTGCGACCACCTCGGCCGGATTGAACGGCTTCGTGATGTAGTCGTCCGCGCCGAAACGCAGCCCCTGCAAGCGATCGATCTCGCGGTCGAGCGCCGTGATGATGACGATCGGCGTGTCGACGCGGCGACGCAGTTCGACCAGGACTTCCCAGCCATCCTTCTGCGGCATCCTGACGTCGAGCAGGATCAGGTCGGGCTTCAGCACGGGCTGCACGTCGAGCACGGCCTGGCCGTGACCGACGCGATAGGTGCGAAAGCCGTCGTGGGCGAGGTACGCGTCGAGTATTTCGGCGATCTCCGGATCGTCTTCGGCAATGAGTATCAGAGGGTTCATCGGGTTCACTGGAAGTGAGCGTGACCGGTAGGTGGGCCGGCGGCGCAGCACGTGCGCCGCCGGACTTCACCGTGCTTTCAATCGTCGCGAACGGATCGGCGACGGTGCATGGCTCAGCTTTTCGCCACGTTGTTGGCGGGCGGCACGTCGGTGTCGGTCAGCCCGCCACCGAGCGCCTTGTAGAGCGCGACCGCGTTGTCCAGTTCGGCGTTGCGCAGATCCAGCAACGCCTGGCGCGCGGCATACAGCTGTCGCTGCGAGTCGAGCAGTTCCAGCCGATCCTCGATGCCGGCGCGATAGCGCAGGTTCACGAGATCGGTACGGCGCTCGGCGCTCTTGACGACGCGGGACTGCGCGTCGATCTGGCGGCTGAAGGTCTCGCGCCCGGCGAGGCCGTCGGCCACTTCGCGGAACGCGGTCTGGATCGAGCGTTCGTACTCGACGACCGCGCTGGACTTGCGCACTTCCGCGAGATTCAGCTCGGAACGCAGCCGGCCGCCCTGGAAGATCGGCAGCGTGACCTGCGGCGCGAAGCTCCACACGCGCTGGCCGCCGTCGAACAGGCTGCCCAGCCCCGGGCTGAGGAAGCCGATCGACGACGTCAGCGACAGGCGCGGGAAGAATGCCGCGCGCGCCGCGCCGATATCGGCGTTGGCGGCCACGAGGTTCTGCTCGGCCTGCTGGATGTCCGGCCGGCGGTACAGCAATTCCGACGGCAGCCCGGCCGGCAATTGGGTCATCACCGGCTGGCGTTCCAGCGACAGCGGATCGGGCAGGTTCTTCGGCAGGTCGGTGCCGACCAGCAGCCGCAGCGCGTTGCCCGCCTGCTCGACGGCGCGCGAACGCGCCTCGAGATCGGCGCTGGCGCTCGCGACCTGGCCTTCGGCCTGCGCGATGTCGACGCCGCTGGCCTGGTCGGCGAGCTTGAGGCGGCGCGCGAGGTCGAGCGACTGGCGCCAGTCGTTCAGCGTGCGTTCGGACAGCGCGCGCTGTTCCTGCGCGAGACGCTCGGCGAAATATGCGTTGGCCACGGAGCCGACGAGCGCGATCTGCACCGCCCGGCGGCCGTGATCGGTCGCGAGGTAGCGCGCGAACGCCGCGTCGGACAGCGACTTCACGCGGCCGAACAGGTCGATCTCGAACGCGCTGAGGCCGACGTTCACGCCGTACTGGTTCTGCGTGTTTTCGAGCAGCGGCGGGTTCGATTGCGAGTCGGCCGCCGTGCGCTGGCGCGTGAAGCTTGCGCCGGCGCCGATCGACGGCAGGCGCGCGGAACGCTGGATGCCGTACTGCGCTTCGGCAGCCTGGACGTTCAGCGCGGCCAGGCGCAGGTCGCGGTTGTTCTCGAGCGCGAGCTCGATCAGGCGCTGCAGGCGACGGTCGCCGAACATCGTGCGCCAGCCGAGATCGGCCGCGTTCGCGTGCTGGTCGGCTGCGGCAGCGGTCGTATAGGCGGTCGGCACCGGCATTTCGGGCTTGACCAGCTTCGGCGCCATCGAGCACGCCGACAGCGCGAGCGCGGCGGAAACCGCGGCGGAAAGAATGAGTGATCGCATGGCATCAACCTTCATGTTCGTGGGGCACGGTGGCGGGCTTCTTGCCGGATGCGCGCCAGGCCGAGATGCGTTCCTGGATGCTCATCACGAACACGTAGAAAACCGGAACGAAGAAAATGGCCAGCACGGTGGCGGTCACCATCCCGCCGAACACGCCGGTGCCGATCGCGTGCTGCGTTTCGGCGCTTGCGCCGGTCGCGATCATCAGCGGTACGACGCCGAGGCCGAATGCGAGCGAGGTCATCAGGATCGGGCGCAGACGCAGCTTGGATGCCTGCACGGCCGACTCGATCAGCCCCATGCCTTCCTCGCGCAACTGCTTCGCGACCTCCACGATCAGGATCGCGTTCTTCGCCGACAGGCCGATCACGGTAATCATCCCGACCTTGAAGAACACGTCGTTCGGCATCCCGCGCAACATCACCGCGCCGAGTGCGCCGATCAGGCCGAGCGGCACCACCAGCATCACCGACAGCGGAATCGCCCAGCTCTCGTACAGCGCCGCGAGCACCAGGAACACGACGACCATCGACAGCGCCATCAGCATCGGCGCCTGCGAAGCCGACTCACGCTCCTGCAGCGACTGGCCGGTCCACGCGACCGTGAAGCCCGGCGGCAACTGCGCAGCCAGATGTTCCATCTCGGCCATGGCCGCGCCGCTGGAGTAGCCGGGGGCCGAGCCGCCGGAGATCCGTGCAGACGGGTAACCCTGGAAGCGCACCAGCTGCAGCGGGGTTTCCGACCAGACCGGGCGCACCACTTCGGACAGCGGCACCATGCCGCCGGTCGCGTTGCGCACGTAGAGCTTCATCACGTTCTCGATCTGCATGCGTGCCGGCGCATCGGCCTGGATGATCACCTGCTGCATGCGGCCTGCGTTCGGGAAGTCGTTCACGTAGGTCGAACCCATCGCGGCCGACAGCGTGTCGCTGATGGTCGTGAACGACACGCCGAGCGCTTCGGCCTTCTCGCGGTCGATGTCCAGCTTCACGCTCGTGCCGGCCGGCAGGCTGTCCGGATAGACGCCGGTCACCACCTTGCTTTGCGCGGCCAGTTCGAGCAGCTTGGTTTCAGCCGCCTTGAGTGCGGCGTAGCCCTGGTTCGCGCGATCCTGCAGGCGCATCGTGAAGCCCGAGCTGGTGCCCAGCCCGTCGATCGCGGGCGGCAACAGGCTCATGACCGTGCCTTCCGTCACGCCGCCCATCGCAGCCTGCGCGCGCATCGCTTCGTCCATCGCGGTTGCCCCTTCGCGCTTGTCCCAGTCCTTGAGCACCGCGTAGTTCAGTGCCGCGTTGGAGCCGAGGCCGGAGAAGCCGTAGCCGATGATGGAGATGCTCGACTCGATGCCCGGGCGCGATGCGAGATGCCTCTCGAGGGTCTTGACCACGTCGCCCGTGCGCTCGACGGTCGAATCCGACGGGAGCAGGAAGCCGGTCATGAAGTAGCCCTGGTCTTCCTCGGGCAGGAACGACGACGGCAGCATGCGGAAGCCGAACACCAGCGCGGTGGAAATCGCGACGAACAGCAGCATCACGCGGCCCGTGCGGCCGACCAGCTTGCCGACGCGCGTTTCGTACCAGTTCGTCATGCGGTCGAAGCGGCGGTTGAACCAGCCGAAGAAGCCGCGCTTCTCGTGGTGGCCATGCTCGACCGGCTTGAGCATCGTCGCGCACAGGGCCGGCGTCAGCGTCAGCGCGAGCAGGGCCGAGAACATGATCGACACGGCCATCGACATCGTGAACTGCTGATAGATCACGCCGACCGAACCGCTCGACATCGCCATCGGCAGGAACACGGCCGTCAGCACCAGCGTGATGCCGATGATGGCGCCGGTGATTTCCTTCATGGCCTTGATCGTCGCGTCCTTCGGCGACAGGCCTTCTTCCACCATCAGGCGTTCGACGTTCTCCACGACGACGATTGCATCGTCGACGATGATGCCGATCGCGAGCACCATGCCGAACATCGTCAGCACGTTGATCGAGAAGCCTGTCAGCAGCATGACCGTGAAGGTGCCGAGCATCGCCACCGGCGCGACGATCGCCGGGATCAGCGTGTAGCGCACGTTCTGCAGGAACAGGTACATCACCAGGAACACGAGCACCATCGCTTCGATCAGCGTGTGAATCACCTTCTCGATCGAGATCTTCACGAACGGCGCGGTATCGAACGGGATCGAGTAGGTCATGCCGGCCGGCATCGTCTTGGCGATCATGTCCAGTTGCTCGCGCACGGCCTCGGCGGTCTTCACCGCGTTGGCACCCGGCGCCAGCTGCACGCCGGCGAAGGTGGCGGGTTTGCCGTTCTCGCTGTTGACGAAGGTGAACGACTGCGGGCCGAGTTCGACCCGTGCGACATCGCCGAGCACGACCTTCGAGCCGTTCGCGTTCGCGCGCAGCACGATCTTCGCGAACTGCTCGGGCGACGTGAGCTGGCCTTGCGCGGTGAGCGGGACCGTCACGCGCTGGCCCGGCAGCGCGGGCGCCGCACCGAGGCTGCCCGGGGCGATCTGCACGTTCTGCTGGGCGACGGCCGTCGTCAGGTCGTTCATCGACAGGCCGTAGGTGATCAGCTTCTGCGGATCGACCCAGATGCGCATCGCCTGTTCGGAACCGAACAGCTGCACCTTGCCGACGCCTTCGACACGTCGCAGATCCTCGACGACGTTGCGCGCCATGTAGTCGGCCAGCGCGTTTTCGTCATAGCGGCCGCTTTCCGACTTCAGGCCGACGAACAACAGGAAGCCGGTGGAGGCGGACTCGACGATCACGCCGTTTTGCCGCACGACGGGCGGCAGGCGCGGTTCGACCGACTTGAGCTTGTTCTGCACTTCGACCTGCGCCATCGCCGAATCGGTGCCGGGCTTGAAGGTCGCGGTGATCTTCGCCTGGCCGGAGGTATCCGACGCCGATTCGAAGTACAGCAGGTTCCGGACGCCGGACAGCTCGCGCTCGATGAGGCTCAGCACGCTGTCGGTCATCGTTTGCGGCGTGGCGCCCGGGTAGGTGGCGGTAATGGTGACGGTCGGCGGCGCGACCGACGGATAGCGCGCAACCGGCAGTTCGGGGATGGCGATCAGGCCCAGCAGGATGATGAAGAGGGCGATCACCCACGCGAAGACCGGGCGCCGGATGAAGAATTGGGACATGACTGGAGGCTCCCCGTGACTCAGTGCGACGAAGCGGTCTTGACCGCTTCAGGCGCCTTCCATGCGGTCGCCGTCACGGTCGCGCCGTCGCTCAGGCGCTCCATGCCTTCGACGACGACCTTCTGGCCCGCTTGCAGACCCGACTTGATGCGATAGCTGCGGTTCGTCAGCTCGCCCACTTCGATCGCCTTCAGGTGTGCCTGGCTCTTCGCGTCGAGCACCCAGACCTGCGGCTTGCCGCCCGCGCGGACGATCGCCTGTTGCGGCACGGTCAGCGCATTCTCGTAGTGCCCACGCGGGATGCGGGCACGCACGTACATCCCCGGCAGCAGCTCACGCTTCGGGTTGTCGACCAGCACGCGCAGCAGCACGTCGCCGGTGCCCGGGTCGACGTTGACGCCCGAGAACAGCATGCGGCCCTTCACGTCGTAGCGCGAGTCGTCGTCGCGCAGCACGTCGACCGGCAGCCCGTTGCCTGCGGTGTCCGGCTGGGCCGCGAGCGCGCCGCGCAGCGATTCGAGCGACGCGGCCGGCTGGCGCACGTCCACGTAGACCTGGTCGATCTGCTGGATGCGTGCCATCGGCTGGCTGTCGCTGCTCGCGACCAGCGCACCTTCGGTCACGAGGGCCTGGTCGATGCGGCCCGTGATCGGCGCTTCGACAGTCGCGAACTTCAGGTCGAGCTGGCGGCGGGCGAGCGTTGCGCGAGCCTGGGCGACGTCGGCGGCAGCCTGGTCGCGTTGCGACACCGAGTCGTCATACACCTGGCGGCTGATCGCGTCGGCCTCGACCAGCGGCTTGAGCCGGGTGGTCTGCACCTTGGCCCGTGCGAGCGCGGCTTCCGCACGTTGCAGGGCCGCCGCGGCCGTGTCCATGTCGGCCTTGAACGGCGCGGGGTTGATCTGGAACAGAGGCTGGCCTTCGCGTACTTCCGTGCCCTGTGAGAACAGCCGTCGCTGCACGATGCCGCTGACCTGCGGCCGGATCTCGGCGATCCGGACGGCCGCGACGCGGCCCGGCAGGTCTTCGGTCAGGTCGAGGGGCGTACCCGCCAGCGTCATCGCCGCAACCGGGGGGGCCGGCGCAGCGGCCTGCTGTTCGGAGGGCCCGCAGCCCGCCAGCATCGCCGCCACCAGCGCGCACACGGCGCCGTAGCAGGCTCGTTTCTGATTTTTCATGTGGACTCCATGGGACGCAGGCACCCAGTGGCCCGCATTTTCGGATCGAAGTGTGCGTGCGCCCGATGGAGTTTTTTGTGCGGAAAGATGGAGGTTTGATGGAGGGGGGGGAAGATTGGCGGGAGGGCGGTCTGGAGGCGGGGTGAGCCCGACGATGACGGGCTCCGGGGCGGCTCGGCGCTATCTGGAAGCGGGGTGGGCGGCGCGAGAATCCCGGTGTGTCGCAATCATCTGATGAAATGACGGGGCCGAGCTTGCCGTCGGCATCGCCGACCCCGTGCTCCACGTGCCGTTACTGCGAGGAGCGCTTCCGCATGGGCGGCCGGCGCGCCTCCCGTTCTGCCGTGGTGGCGGGCGGCGGCCCGGCGCACGAGGTGCGTCGACCGCTCGCCGGGAGGCTTACCGTGGATCGGTATCGACGGCGCGCTGCGTGGCGGACGGTACGTCCTTCCGGTTCGATGGTGCGATCCGCGGCGAAGCGGGGCTGTCGGGCCAGCGCAACTCGAACACCGTGCCGCCGCGTGCGGTCGGACGGCACGATGCCGCTCCGCCGTGAGCCTGCGCAATGGCCGCGACCACGGCCAGCCCCAGGCCGCTGCCGCCTTTCTGGCTGGAATCCGCATCGTCCACGCGCCTGAACGCATCGAAAATCTGCGCGGCGTAATCGGCCGGAATGCCCGGCCCTTCGTCTTCGACCTGCAAGTGGCATGCACCGTTTTCGACGCGCGTGTGAATGCGGATCGCGCCGGGCACCGCATAGCGCCGTGCATTCTCCAGCAGTGCGAGCAGCGCCTGGCGCATCCGGAACGGGTCGCAGTGGACGGCCCGCATATCGAGATCGAGCACCATGTGTTGACCGGCCGCGGCCAGCGAATCCTCGAACATCTCGACAACCGCCTTGACGTGCGTCGTCAGATCGGTCGCCTGGAGGCTGACGCTCAGGTGCCCGCTTTCGGCGAGGCTGATCACGCGGAGGTCCTCGATCAGGCGCGTCAGTCCTTCCGCCTGGGTCAACAGGCTTCGGAACAGCGCCTCGCCCGGCTGGAACACACCTTCCGCCAGCCCCTGCAACCGCCCGCGCAGGACCGTGACCGGCGTACGCAGTTCGTGCGCGATCGCGGCATTCCAGAATGCCTGTTCGTCCGTCATGCGCTGCAGCTGGGCCGCGAGCGCATTGAAGTCGTCCGCGATCAGCGCGGCTTCACGAATCGATCGATCGCCGGCGACGGCGCGCGCGGTCAGGTCGCCCTTGGCGACGCGGCGAATGCTGTCCGCGACCGAGTTGAGCGGCACCAGAATGCGATGCGCGAGCCGGGTCGACACGACAATGGCGATGACCAGGCCGATCAACAGCGTGGCGCTCAGCCATACCCACTCCGTGTTCGACGGAAACCAGCTCGACTGGTAACACACCTCGCTCCAGTGCCGGAACATCATGTAGTAAAACCCGTAGACCATCAGTACGACGACCAACATGATGCCGAGCGCCAGCTCGGCCATCGACACCGCAATCTTGCGGCCCAGCCCACTGAGTTTCATTTCGTGCTCCCAAGCGTGGCGTTGCGTCGATTGACGACGGGACGGTCGTGCGGCTGGATTGCGGTGGCGTCAGGGGAGGGGCGTGATTGGGGTGGGTAAAAGGCATGCGGCGGTGCGTCGAGGTTTCCCGCGGCAGGTGTGCCGGAGGTGCGATGTCGCTCGAGACCGGAAAAGGCCGGGCGGGTATCGACGGAAACGTTCCCGAACGACAGAGGCAGCGGCCGAACAGCTCGATGTGTGCGGGACGGTATGGGTTCTTCAATCATGGTGTCCGCTTGGGATCCTGCTATTCATTCCATCGAATCGCAATATTACCGCACGAAATTGGCCATCAAATGACACGATGGTTCGGCGTGCGTTGCAATGCGAGCGACGCCGGCGTTGCCGCGCGGAACGGGCTGACAGGCGTGTTGCCCGTCGGTGTCTGAATCCGTTCCTGATGATTTCAAGCGGTCCAGGCGTTTTCGAAGCAGGGGAATACCCTGCTTTTTTTCATGATCAGTTGTTATGTATCATGACCTACAGTAGTCAACGTTTTCTATTTTTGAGGTATCCAGATTCGCTTGATCCGGCGGTGTTTGATGGAAGGGGCGGCGAGCGCCGAAGGTTGTGCTGTCACGGCCGATGCGAACGGCAAACACGAGCACGCCGATGGGCGCGCGCAATCGAGCCGGGCGAACGTTGAGCCGGGAAAGCAATGAAGCATCGAACCGAATCGGTACGGGAAGTTTCATGATGGATTTCAGATCTCCTGACATCGGGTTGGCCGTCGCCTTGCTGGCATGGGCGACCGGCACCTACGGACTGAAGTTCGTCCGGAAGCGCAACCCGCTGCTCGGCGTCGCCTGGTGGGTCGTGACGGCGTCCTCCGTCAATGCGCTGGTTTTCATGGCGACGGGCTGGTCATGCGCGTCCGGCGTCGCGCATTTCCTGGACACGTTCACGCGAGGGTTCGGCATCCCGGTGATTGCGGCGGCCGGCATGATGGCCGTCACGCACGAATACCGGCCGATGGCCCAGCAGGTCGTCATGTTGTGCGGGATTGCCGCGGTGGGAACGATGGCGCTGATGACACTCGAATTCGTCGATGTCGTCCTGCCGTATTTCTATGTCGCGATGTGGGCGTTGCTGGCGCTCTATCTGGCCTATTTCGTCGTGCGGCTGGTGCGCGCCGGGGAAGCATGGCATGCGACGACCACGACGCTGGCGCTCGTGCTGTCGCTGATCGTCGCGTACGTCGACGACCTGTACAAGATGCCCGGCAATGCGCACGGCGCGGTATTCAGCTTTCCCGTGCTGGCGTTGCTGACGTGGTCATATTTCGCGGTTGCGATCTATTACGCCTACTGCGCGCTGGAACGGACACGGCATGTCGAAAGGGCCGGGGCCGCACGCCTGCTCCGGTGGCATGAATTTACCTCATTCGAATAGGAATCCTGACATGAGTGAGGATCTGGAGAAGTGTGGAATCAATGTCGAGGATCAGTCGGCGCATGCGGTGAGGGCGACGCCTCCACGCGGCAAGAAAGGCGATGGCGAGACACGGGAGCGTCTGCTGCAAGCGGCACGCACGATCTTCGCCGAAAGAGGCTATGCGGCGGCGAGCATCGAGCGTATCGCCATCGAGGGGGGCTATACGCGCGGCGCGTTCTATTCGAACTTCCGCGACAAGACGGTCGTGCTGCTCGAACTGCTGAAGCGCGATCACGATGACGTCGAGCGTGAACTGATGCGCATCGTCGAAGCGTGCCATGACCGCGAGGTGACGGAGCGCGCGATGCACGCGTACTTCAGGCAGCGCTATCGCCAGCCTGACGCGTGCGTGATGTGGATGGAAGCGGCACTGCTTGCCGTACACGACCCGTCGTTTCGCGTGCGGTTCGCTGCATTTCTGAACGAGCGGCGGGACCAGGTGGCGGCGCGTGCCTCCTGGCGTGTCGAGCCGGCCGACGGGCGGCTGCCGTTGCCGATCGAGTTGCTGACGCTCGGCCTGACGGGGCTCGGCGACGACGTGTTGCCCGACGGCGCGAGCGGACGGTGGCACCTGACCGACGCGTGGATCGACGCGGCGGTGACGCGGGTGTTCGCGGGCAGCCCGTGCGGCGAGCCGATGGCATGACCGCGCGCCATCGCGGCGTGCCGGTGCAAGGACAAACTGACGAGGACGGAAGGAACAGAAAAATGAATCGCAAACCCAGGCCGGATGCACAGACCCGGCGCAACCTGTTGCGCCTCGCGGCGGTGGGCGCGGCGTCGCTCGCGGCCGGCGAAGTGTCGCTCGCGCATGCGGCCAACGCAGCAACCGGGAGCGACGGCGTGCTCGACGTCGCGATCATCGGCGCGGGGCTCGCGGGGCTGACTGCCGCGCGCGACCTGAAGCGTGCCGGATGTGAATCGTTCGTGGTGCTCGAGGCGCGCGATCGCGTTGGCGGGCGCACCTACAACCACGACCTCGGCGGCGGGCGAATCTCCGAAGCCGGCGGTCAATGGTTCGGTCCCGGCCAGACGGCGATCGTCGATCTCGCGCGCGAGCTGAAGGTCGATACCTTCGATACCTACTACGCGGGCAAGACGGTGTTTCTCGCGGACGGTGCGCGGGTGGCCCAGGACACGCAGGGCACGGTGGGCGGCAACCCGGTGATCGCGGCCCGGCTCAACGCGATGGCGAAGCACGTGCCGTCGGCGGCGCCGTGGAAGGCGCCGAATGCGGCGGCGCTCGACACCATGTCGCTGGGCGCGTGGCTCGCGCAGCAAGGCCTGACCAACGAAGAGAAATTCTCGTTCAGCCTGGCGGCCCGGTTGTCGCTCGGCACGGCGCCGGCGCAACTCGGCTTGCTGCACTACCTGGCCACGATCAACAGCGCGAACAGCGATTACGACCAGCTCGAGTCGATCAAGGGCGGCGCGCAGGAGTCGCGTTTCGTCGGCGGTTCGCAGGTGCTGAGCATCAGGATGGCGAACGAACTTGGCGAACGGGTGAAGCTGTCCTGCCCGGTGCGCAAGATTGCCGGCTGGAATCGCGAGGTGGTCGAACTCACTACCGACCAGGGCGTGGTGCGCGCGCGCCGCGTGATCGTCGCGTTGAATCCGGCGCTGTGCGACCAGGTCGTGTTCGACCCGCCGTTGCCGGACGGCCGCGCGCAGTTGCAGCGCCGGTGGCCCGCCTATGCGCCGATGCGCAAGACGGTGCACGTCTACGACAGGCCGTTCTGGCGGGACGACGGGTGCAACGGGCAGGTCATCCCGGTCAACAGCCCGCTGCTGTGGGCCTATGACAATTCGCCGCCGGACGGGTCGATCGGCGTCATCAACGGCTTCATCGCACCGGGCGCGCTCGCGAGCGACGCGAAGGTGGCGGAGCAGACGCTTTCCGCGATCTACGCACAGGCGCTCGGCGACAAGGCGCTGCGCCCGACGCAGTTCCACGATTACGACTGGGGCAAGGTGGATCCGTGGTCGCTCACCTGCATTCATCCGATTCCGCCCGGCTTCTGGACGAAATGGGGCGAGTACCTGCACCCGCCGGTCGGGCGGCTGATCTGGTCAGGAACGGAGACGGCCGACATCTGGGCCGGCGCGATGGATGGCGCGGTGCGTTCGGGGCATCGCGCCGCGCTGCAGGTATTGGGTGCGCTCGCGCACCGGACGAAGGAGGCTTGAGTGAAGCGAGCATGGATCATCGGCGTAGTCGTGGTGGCTGCGGTGTCGGCGGCCGGCGTGCTGTTCGGGCGCGATCTGTACGGCTACTACCGCTTCGGGAAAGCGCTGGACGGCGAAGTCGACGCGCTCAAGGCCGATGCCGGCCCGTGGCCGCAGCCGCAGGAGACGTGTTTTATCTGTCACGGCCCGCGCGGGCAGTCCGGTAACGGCGGATATCCGGCGCTGTCCGGCCAGCCGGCGGCCTACCTCGAGGCCCAGTTGCGCGCGTTCGCCAGTGACCGCCGTCCGGACCCCACCATGGGGCCGCTTGCGCGCGGCATGGACGAGCAACAGATGAAGCTGCTGGCCGCGTATTTCGCGCGGCAGGCACCGGTGCAGAACGAAAAGATCCGGGTCGACGCGGCGCTCGCGGCGCGCGGCATGGCGGTGGTGCAGGCGAGGAGTTGCGTTGCCTGTCACGGCGCGGGCCTGACGGGCAACGAACGCGCGCCTCGCCTTGCGGGGCAGGGCGAAGCCTATCTGGCCGACCAGCTCGTCGCGTTCCGCGCTGGCAAGCGGCATGACGAGACGGGCGCGATGAATGGCGTGGCCGCTGCGTTGTCGGACGAGGACATCCGGGCCGTTGCGCATTATCTGGCGAGTATCGTGCCGGCGCACGCCGCGGCGGCGACCGCATCGACGGATCGTGCGCCGCGCCTCGCGAATCACGATGAGGCGGATCTCGTGAAGCAGATCACGGCCATCAAGACCGGGAATCGTGCCGATTCGGCCAGTGCGATGCATGCGGCGGTCGCGAGGTTGTCCGGCGACGACATCCGCGCTGTGGCGTATTACCTCGCCAATGTGTCTTCCGGGCACGAAGGCGGCAGCGTCAGGTAACGCCGGGCGCGATGTGGCGATCCCGCCCGCGAGTCGCGACGACGCGGGCGGGCGGTCGCACCGCACCGCGCCGGAACCGTCAGGCTCGGCGCGGCCCCGGCACACGTGACGCGGCGAATCGCGGCTGCCGCCTGCCGCCGCCGGGCGACGGCGCCCCGGATGGAAATTGGTGTCGGCATCGGGTATAGTCGTTCGCGACCGGCGAAGTGCCGGTCCCATCACATCAGGAAGGCGGGAACGCCCAGATCACGACGGAAACGATGACAGTGCCTATTGAGCAACCGACCAGGAAACGGCGCACATCGAGTGCTGCACCCACCGGCGCACAGCCTGAAGGCCTTCGGGCCCAGGGCGTTCGTACGCGCAAACTCATCGTGCGCGTGGCGCGGAAACTCCTGCTCGAGGGCGGTGCGCTGGAGTTTTCCCAGCGCGCGGTCGCGCAGCGTGCCGGCATCAGCGTCAGCAACCTCCAGTACTACTTCCCGACGCGGCTCGCGGTGCTGCGCGCGGTCATGGAGCCTGAGATCGAGGCCTACCTGACCGAGCTGAAGCGCGCGCTCGAAAGCGGCGCATCGCCGCGTGAGACGCTCGATGCATTGCTCGGGATGGCGCTCGAGAATGCGAAGGACGTCAAGGGCACGGCCCTGTGGGCACACTTCATGTCGTTCGCGTCGATCGATCCGGAATGCGCGCGACTGATCGACGAATGGTATGCGTCCCTGACGCAAGCCATCACCGCGCTCGTCCGCTCCGTGAATCCGGGCCTCAAGGCGGCAGACGGCGAGCACGTCGCGATGCTGCTCGTCGCGATGGCTGACGGGCTGGCGCTCCAGTACACGATGGGGCGGCAGACGGAGGGGCTCGATGCGAGGTTCCTGGCGTCGGTATACAGCCTGGTGGAAGGCAAGGTGTCCGGCGGCAAGAGCCGATAGCGGCCGCAGCCGGGCCAGGTGACGCGAGAAGACAGGGCATGCCCCTGTCTTTTTTCTTTTGCAGCCGCCGCGTGCGATCCCGCGCGATGGGCGCGATGTCTGGCACCGACGACGTGCGGGGGCATTTAGCTGGCTCGTGATGGCGTGCCGAACGTCCCGCGGAATTTCGCGAGCTGACGCGATTCCGCCACGAGCTGTCCATCCATATCCCGCAATTCACCGTCGATCACCAGCAAGCCATGGCGAACCTCCTTCGTCAGGAAGCGTGCGTGTATGGGTCCGGGGCCGGGGTTGGCCTTGACGTGTACCGCATATTCGATCGTCGGCACGGATTGCCACTCGGCGCGATCGATGATGTTGTAGATCGGTGGCGGGAACGCATCGGCGAAGAGGGTCAGCGACGCGAGCGTCGATGATGCTTCGTCATCCAGAGCAATCCATCCCTCGATGGTCGCGGTGGATTCCGGTGCGCTGTTCTGCAATACCCCGGGTGCGAGGCGCAGGTTGAACTGCGAGATGAACGACCGCATCGGATCGGGGAACGCTAGCGTGTCGATGCGCACGCATGCGTGATAAGGCGTGACGGGCAACTGCGGTCCCGCGCAATGCGATGCCGAGGCACCGGTTGTCCGTGAGAAATCGGTGAACGTCGCCACGTAGAACGCCTTGAGGTCCCCGTCCTGCATGAGCGACAACGTCGCGCGCGACAGGCTTTTCGTCGATCCGAGTTCAATGATGCGAGCCGTTGCCGGGCCGGAAACGGGATGACCAAGAAAACTCGCGTTGATCGACAGCAGATCGGGATGCGCGCTGCGGCCGCCGAGCGTTTCGGCTGCGAGCCTGGTGAGGTAGCCCCCGTTCGGATAGCCGAGGACGTTGAATCGCGACGAGATATCGACGGGGATTTCTACGCAGGCGCCTGACATTCCTGTTCCCATGAAGTCGTGCCCCGCCGACGAGACGGGGAATCGATTCGCCGCGCAAGTGGGTGGCCGGCGCATCCACGCCGCGCGGCACGGCAAATGCCGGCGGTTCGATGCGCTTTCACGCATGAATTCGTGACGCCAAGCATAGCGAGCACGTGCGCCGCACTGAAGTTTATTTTGTGAATCGGCTCGTATTCGTGCGATGAATGATTCGCTGCGAACAGCGTCGCGTACCGGCATGCACAGACACGCCGAAGGCAGGGTAATCCCCTGTCTTTGTTTTATTCTGGTTGTATGTATCATGACCTACGTTTGTCACATATTCCTACAAATGGATTGCATGGTTCGTCGACTTGCCTGGCCCCCAAAGCGGGGCAGGGATGGCGGCCGCATTCCGGTCGGTTCGGAACGACGTGCCGAACGGGCCGCCTATCGTTCGTCATCCTGATAGATGGCTCCCGAGTGAATTTCATTGCAGTAGCGAACACACCATGCCAAAGAAGTCTTTCCCCAATGGAGCAGCCGATCCGCATCGACGGCAGTGGCTCAAGTACGCCGGTGCGTCAGCCGCAGTCGCGGGCACGCTGGCGATCGGCGCACGGCAGGCGAGCGCCGGCGAAGGCGGCCCGTCCGGCAATGCGGGCGACGTGCTCGACGTGGTCATCATCGGCGCGGGGCTGGCCGGTCTGACGGCGGCGCGCGATTTGCGCCAGGCCGGTTGCGAATCGTTCGTGGTGCTCGAGGCGCGTGACCGTGTCGGCGGCCGGACCCTCAACTACAACGTCGAAGGCGGATACGTCACCGAGGTCGGCGGGCAGTGGATCGGGCCGGGCCAGACCGCTGTCGCCGATCTTGCGCGCGAGCTGGAGGTCGGCACGTTCCCGAGCTACTACGAAGGCAAGACGGTAATCCTGGGCGGCGAAGGCCGCGTGGCGATCGACCTGAAAGGCACGTTCGGCACCGACGAAGCCATTTCGTCGAAGCTCAGCACGATGTCGCGCGACGTGCCGTCGGGCGCGCCGTGGACCTCGCCTCGAGTCGGCGAACTGGACAAGCTGTCGGTGGCCGACTGGATGGTGAAGCAGGACATCAAGCCCGAGGACCGGATCGGTTGGGACGGCTCGTGCACGCTGTCCGGCGGTGCTCCGCCGGTCAAGATGGGGCTGCTGCACTTCCTGTCGATGATCAACTCGGCGTCGTGCGACTACACGCAGCTCGACTCCATCAAGCACAGCGCACAGGAAACGCGTTTCGTCGGCGGATCGCAAATTCTCAGCACGAAGATGGCCGCGCACCTGGGCGACAAGGTGCGCCTGTCGACGCCGGTGCGCCGGATCTCAAACTGGGATCGCGACGTCGTCACGCTGCATACGGATCACGGAGACGTGCGAGCGCGGAAGGTCATCATGGCCATCCACCCGGCCCTGTGCAACCAGGTGCAGTTCGAGCCGCCGTTGCCGGAGAAGCGGGCGTCGCTGCAGCGCGCATGGCCCGCTCACTCGCCGGCGCGCAAGACCGCGATGGTCTATCGCCGTCCGTTCTGGCGCGAGAAGGGGCTGAACGGCCATATCTTCCAGGCGGGCGGGCCGGTCATCTGGGCCTACGACAACTCGCCGCCCGGCGGCGAGATCGGGATCATCAATGCGTTCGTCCGGAACGCAATGCTGCCGTCGGACCGGAAGGCCGCGCAACGCATGCTCACGGAAATCTATGCGCAGGCATGGGGCGACGATGCGCTGTCGCCCGTGTCGTATCACGACCACGACTGGAGCCGCGTCGATCCGTGGACGATCACGTGCGTGTCCGCGATTCCGCCGGGATTCTGGAGCGCGCACGGCGACGGGCTGCATTTGCCGTGCGGCAACCTGATCTGGTCGGGGACCGAAACCGCGAACATCTGGGCGGGCTACATGGATGGCGCCGTGCGCTCGGGCCACCAGGGCGCATTGCAGGCGCTGAACGGCTTGCGCCGCGCATAGGAGAGCAATCATGAAAAAACGCATTTTGCTCGCCGTTGCGGGGCTCGTCGCCGTGTTGCTCGTCGTCTTCGGGCCGTCCCTGCTGAACCTGTACCGGCTCCAGCAGTTCGTCGCCGCGTCGGAAGACGCATATCGCGCCGACGGCGGCCCGTGGCCGCACCAGACCGACACGTGCCTCGGCTGTCACGGCGACAAGGGCACCTCGCTCGAGCAGGGCTATCCGAGCCTCGCCGGGCAACCGGCGTCCTACGTGGCGGCCCAGCTTCACGACTTCGCGAGCGGCAAGCGCGCGAACCCGAACATGGCGCCGCTGGCGATGAGCCTGAGCGAAGCCGACATCAAGTCGCTGTCCGACTACTACGCGCGGCAGCCGGCCCGCCGCAACCGCTATTTCGAGGCCGATCCGCAACTCGCGGCGCAAGGCAAGCTGCTGGTCGAGAAGGCGGCGTGCGCAGCGTGTCACGGCGCGCGCCTGACGGGTCAGGCGCAGTTCCCGCGGCTGGCGGGCCAGGGGCACGACTATCTGCTGAAGCAGATGGACGCGTTTGCCGCCGGCACGCGCACCGAAGCGACCGGCACGATGCAGCGCGTCACCGCGGCGCTGTCGCAGAAGGACCGCGAGGCGGTCGCCCAGTACCTGGCAAGTTTGAATCCGGAGCAGGAATGATGAACCGTACGCAATCGGAATGGAGTGTTTGACCATGGACAGCAGAACTCTCGTGCTTTGCCTTGCCAGTGCGTTGCTGGCGACCACCACCGCCATCTATGGCTGGAAGTTTCTCAAGAAGCGCAATTACCTGCTCGGGATCGAGTGGTTCATCGTGACGGTGTCGTCGTCGAATGCGCTGATCTATTTCGCGACTCACTTCGAGCTGTCGGGGCTCATCTCGCATTTTCTGGATGCGTTCTCCCGGGGCTTCGGGATGCCGATCGTCGCCGTCGCGGGGCTGATGGCCGTGACGCGCGGCTACAAGCCGTCGGGGTGGCAGGACGTCGCGCTGTTCGCGATTTCCGTTGTCGGCACCGTCGTGCTCGTGTCCGGCGTCGTCGGCAAGGCGCTGCCTTACTTCTATGTCGCGATGTGGGGGCTGCTGACGATCTATCTCGCGGGATTCGTCCGGAAATTGCTGGCGGCCGGCGAGCGGTTCCATGCGATGACGTCGACCGTGGCAATGGTGACCTCGTTCGCGATCGCATGCATCTACGATTTCTATCCGATACCCGGAGACGCGCACAACGTCGTGGTCAATTTCTACGTATTCGCACTGGTGACGTGGTCGTACGTGACGGTCGTGCTCTATTACGCCTATTGCGCGCTGGAGCGTGCAGGTCAGACGCATGACGCCAGCCGGCTTCGCTCGACCCGGAACGGGAATCGTCGCCTTGCGTAAGTGCGTGGCGAAGCGCATCGGGGCATTTGCGTCGCTCGATGACACACGCCGGAGACGGCCACTGTGTCATCGGGTCGTGCAGTGCTGAATCGCTTCCGGAGCGTACTGCGACCGATAGCGTGTGTGACCGGCGGCGCTCGGTGCGAGACGCGCGGGCATGGGCCTTGGCGTATCCCCGGATCTTCGTGGGGCAGTCTCGATATCGATCCACCGGCAGCCTGAATGCATCGTGATGCGCATTCATTCAGGATTGACGACGGGTATCGAAACGACGCTGTCGACGACACGTTAAGGCCGTCAAGTAATCGTCACAGGGAAGAGGGGCGTTGGCCCCTCGCCTGACCTTTCGTCTTGCTCGCCAGTCGGCGCGCCAGTTGGTGCGGCCGACCGGGAGCGCGGCTGTCATCCCGCTTGGTCTACGCACTGCATCTGCACCGGGAATACCCGCTCTTTTTATTTCGTTCTAAATTTATCATCATTACCTAACATTGTTATTCCGAACTACTTTTGAGACGGTACACAGCACCCGCAAATAGGGCGGGGGCGAACCAACAGGAGGTGACAGATGGATGATGTCAAGCGCAGGGCTTTCGCAGAGGACGGCGCGGTTCTGATCGAAGGTCTGCTGAACGAGGAACAACTGGCTCAATGCCGGCGGGCGTTCGACTGGGGTATCGAAAATCCGGGACCGATGGCGTCGAGTATGCTCGACGGCACCGAATTCCGGTCGCACGTCGACAACGCGAATCCGTATGCGAAGCAGCGCCTCGACGAGCTGGTCGACACGCTGCCGCTCGGTCGACTGTTCGCCGACCTGTGGGGATCGAAGCACGCGTGGTATTTCGCCGAGGAACTCTTCCTGAAGCAAGGCGGCAAGGGCGCCCGCTCGCTGTGGCACCAGGACACCTCGTACCTGCCGTGGGCGGGGATGCACTTCGGCAACGCTTGGATCAGCTTCGAGGCGGTTCCGAAGCGCAATGCGCTCGAGATCGTGCGGGGTTCGCATCGCGGCGTGCGTCACGACGGCACCACGTTCCAGAACGTTGACGATCCCACCGAGCCGCTGCATGGCGGTGGCGTCTGGCCGCGGATGCCCGACATCGAAGCCGAACGTCGCGCCGATCCGGGCAAGTACGACATTCTCTCGTGGGCCACGAAGCCGGGCGACGTCCTGTTGCTGCACCCGGGCGTGCTGCACGGCGGTGGCGTGGTCGATCCGGATTTCCCCGATCGCCACACGCTCGTGCTGCGCTTCTTCGGCGACGACGCCACCTTCAGCCCGCTGCCGGACAACAGTGCGTCGGGCTTTACGCCGGCGGGGATCCTGTTCGTCGAGGAAATCGCGTCATTGAAGGCGGGCGACCCGTTTCGCGCGCCGTGTTTCCGTCAACTCGTCTGAATCCGGAGGATTCCCGTCATGACAACAACCAGCAAGCGTCAACCGATCATTCCACCCGGGTTCAAGGCGTGGTACGACACCTACCATTTCGCTCCGGCCACGCGGGTGGGCGACACGATCTGGGTATCCGGCCAGGTCGGAATCGGCGCGGACATGCGGCCGGGCGACGGCGTACAGGCGCAGGCGCGCATCGCGTTCGAATCGCTGAAGGCGATTCTGGTCGAGGCCGGTGCGAGTCTGGCCGACGTGGTGGAACTGATGACTTTTCATACGGACCTGCGCGCCGAGGTCGAAGCCTTCGGGGCCGTGAAGGACGAATACTTCCCGGATCGCTACCCGTCGTGGACAGCAGTCGGGGTGACGCAGCTCGCGCTGCCCGAATTGTGCGTCGAAGTGCGGGCGGTGGCGGTGGTCGGGTCGGGCGCTGCTTGAGGAAAAAGTCGGGCCGTTAGCGCGGCCGGCGCGGCGGCTGCGACTGCGACGTAAGGAAGCATTCTCAGCCGCTGCATCCGGCACCTGAGGCTGGTTCAGCCGGATGCGGCGAGCCCCGAACTGGCGATGGAAGGGGCACGCAGGGCATGCAGCATGTGTGACGGAAGAGCATTCAATATATTTCGTATTACTTACAACATAGCGCGCGTCGGAGAAAGCAATGCCGAGCGCTTCGCGGTCGCGGAAGTCCCGCGACGGCTGGCCGGAAAACGGCGCGTTCGCCGCGAGAAATCGCAACGAAACGAACGCCAGCTGACCGACGGCCACACAACCGGTGAATGAAGGCTGAGTCTCGGAAGGAGAGCATGATGAAGAAGCACACGATCGGAACCGTGTCCGCAATCGCGGCGGCGTTGTTGATGATGGCCGGCAGTGCGATGGCCGACGACCTCACCGCGGTGGGGGCCGAACGCGGCGCGAGCAAGGACGGATCCATTCCTGCCTTTGCCGGCAGGCAGGAGCCGCAGTCGGGCTGGGAATACGGCAAGACGCGCGGCGATTTCTGGAAGCACCGGAGCGAGAAGCCGCTTTACTCGATCGATGCCGCGAACGTCGACAAGTACGCAAGCATGCTGTCGCCCGGCCAGATCGCGTTGATCAAGCAGCGCAAGGGCTACCGGATGGATGTCTATCCGTCGCACCGTGAGTGCCAGCTGCCGGAGTTCGCCGAGCAGAATACGAAGGCCAACCTCACGGCCGCGAAGCTCGCGTCGGACGGCGAGACGCTCGAGGCGGCTGTCCTGCCCGGCGTGCCGTTTCCCCAGCCGAAGACCGGCGCCGAGGCGATCCTGAACTACGAGAACCGCTATCGCGGCGTCGGCATCGAATGGCCGCTGGACGTCACGACCATCTCGCCGCGTCCGGGCGGCGGTGAATGGATCGACGGGATCGGGCCGCAGGTCTTCTACTTCCCGTCGGGCAAGACGGGCAAGAGCGGGCCGAAGGATGTCGACCAGCTCAGCCTGGCCGCGTACTTCTCGGCCACCTCGCCGGCCGCGCTCGCCGGGCAGGCCTTCGTGCAGCGCCAGTATTTCAACAAGGATTCGGAAACCTACTACTACTTTCCGGGCCAGCGCCGCGTGAGACGCATGCCGGCCTATACGCACGATGCCCCGCTGATCGGTTTCGAGAACCAGTACCTGATCGACGAAGCCAACATGTTCAACGGCTCGATCGACCGGTTCAACTGGAAGCTGGTCGGCAAGCGCGACATGCTCGTTCCGTATAACGCGTTCGGCATGTACAAGTTCAAGAGCAAGCTGCACGACGTCGCGACGCCCGACGGCATCGCGTCGGCGAACCGGCGCTACGAGATGCATCGCGTGTGGGTCGTCGAGGCGACGGTCAAGCCGAGCGCGCGCCACGTCGCATCGAAGAAGGTGTTCTACCTGGACGAGGACAGCTGGCTCGCGCTCATCGGCGAGGACTACGACGCGCAGGGCAAGCTGTGGAAGGTGCGCGAGAGCTACCCGATTCCGGTCTGGGAACTGGGCGGCACCTGCGACAACGAGCCGATGGCGCAATACGACCTCCTGAACGGGCGCTACGTGATGGATTCGTCGACGATCGGCCAGGGCAAGGACATCCGCTGGTACCAGGAGATCAACGATCCGCGCTTCAAGTCCGATTTCTTCACGGCGGAATCGCTGAGATCGGTCAGCGAACGCTGATTGCCATAGACATATAAAAAAATGAATCCGACGTGCGCGCTCGCGCCGTCGGTATCTGGTCTGGAGATGGGTGGGACGATGAAAGCAAGCAATATAGTTAGGCATACTACGGTGTCGATTGCCATGCTGGGTGCGGCGACGTCGACTGCGTACGGCTACGAGTTCACGCTCGGGGACGGCAGCGTCCAGGGATCGTGGGTGTCCAATCTCACCGCGGGTGGCGGAATCCGGACCAAGAGTCCGAGCTGTTCGCTGACCGGCGATCCGAACGCGTACGGGTGCGGCGCGGCCGCCAATACGAACCAGTGGGGCTACGGCGACGAAGGCGACCTGAACTACCGCAAGGGCCAGCCGTTCAGCACCTACGTGAGCGCGACCAGCGAACTGCTGCTGAAAATGCCGAGCGAAGGGCTCAAGTTCATGGTGCGCGGCACGGGGATGTACGACTTCCTCGCCGGGAGAACGGCCAGGACGCCGCTGTCGAGCACGGCTGCCGCGCAGGTCGTATACAACGCGCAGCTACTCGATCTGTGGGCGCAGAAGGATTTCACGATCAACGGGCACAGCGCACACGTTCGGCTCGGCAACCAGGTGATCAACTGGGGCGAGAGCATGTTCGCGCAGAGCGGCATCAACGCGACCAATTCGCTCGACACGCAGAAACTGCTGATCCCTGGTTCGCAGCTCAAGCAGGCGCTGCTGCCGGCGCCGATGCTGAGCCTCGCCGCCGATCTGTCCCACGGCTTCAGCACCGAGGCCTATTACCAGTTTCAGTGGAACGGCAACCGCTTTCCGCCGGTCGGGTCGTACTGGTCGCTGGCGAACGTCGTCGGCCGCGGTGCCGAACCGTTCACGATCAACGCGAACAACCCCAACCTGGCCGGACCGGGCGTGGGCACGATCGCGAATGCGATCGGCGGCGGGGCTGCGGCGGGCAACCAGGATACGCTGAACGCGATCAAGAACGGGCTCGTGAACGGCGCGTTCGCAGGGCCGCCGTTCAACGACCTCGGCATACCGGTCTCGACGCAGCTGCCCGCGAAATACCGGCCGCAGTTCGGCGTGAAGTTCAATTATTCGCCGCGCTCGTTCGACGCGAACTTCGCGTTCTACTACCTGAACTACACGGACAAATCGCCGGTGCTGTCGACGCTGGCCAACGGCACCGCGCAGTGGTCGTATCTGCAGAACCGCCAGCTGTTCGGCGCGAGCGCGAACTTCGGCGTCGGGCCGTGGGCGATCGGCACCGAGCTGTCGTACCGGCCGCGCGATGCGGTCGCGCTGTCGAGCTGTTACGGCGCGGGCGGCCCGACCGACCTGATCACGAACGGCGTGCAAGGCGTCAACTGCCAGCAGTGGGCGGACAAGAAGAAGCTCCAGCTCGACGTGAACGGGCTGCTCGCCCTGACGCGCAGCGAGTATCCGTTCCTGAAGCTGATCGCCGCGGATTCCGCGACGCTGACCTGGGAACTCACGTGGATCTACTACCCGGGCCTCGGTTCGGACGTCACGCGCACGGTGGGCGGGCAGCCGGTCACGCAGGTGCCGGCCACCGGTTATTTCCCGTGGCTGAACAACAACTCGGGGCTCGGCTACCCGATCACGCAGGGGCAGGGCACGTCGAGCTCGGTGGGCGCGACGATCGACTTCAACTGGACCTACGACGGCTCGCTGATTCCCGGCTGGCAGGTCACGCCCGGCGTGACGTTCAGCACGGGCCTGTACGGCTACACGCCGACCTTCACGGCCAACTACATGCAAGGCGCGAAGTCGGTCAACGTCTACGTGCTGTTCAACCAGAATCCGCCGACGTGGCAGGCGGGCATCAACTTCGCGGCGTTCTTCGGCGGCCATCAGTCGGTGGGGAATCCGTACGCGGATCGCAATTTCATCGGTGTGTTTGCCACCCGGAACTTCTGACGGGTGCCAGTGGAAGCGAGTGCGCACGTCGGGCATCGCCGGAAAACATGAAGGGGTCATGCAGTGCTTAATCGTCTGGTCAGCCGCCTTGAAAGGCTTTTCTTCGGTCATCGCGCGATCGTGCTCGCGGCGATCGGCCTGTTCACCGTCGCGATGGCCGTGTTCGCGATGCAACTGCGCATGGACGCCGGCTTCGAGAAGCAAATGCCGATCGGCCACGAGTACATCCGCACGTTCCAGCAATACCGGAACGACCTGCTCGGCGCGAACCGGATCACCGTCGTCGTGCGCGCGAAGCATGGTTCGATCTGGACGCCGGACGGCCTGACGCGGCTGTACAAGGTCACGCAGGCCGTGACCTACCTGCCGAACGTGGACCGGATCGGCGTGCGCTCGCTGTGGACGTCGAACGCGTTCGTCAACGAGATCACCGATGAGGGCTTTCGCGCGGAGCCGATCATCTCCGGCACGATCACGCCGGATCAACTGACGCCGGCGATCGTCGAGAAGATCCGCCGCGCGACGACGCTCGGCGGCTATGTCGGCACGCTCGTGTCGCACGGCGAGGACAGCGCGATGATCACGGCCGAGCTGAACGAGCGCGACAGCGCGGGCAAGGTGCTCGACTACGTCGCGTTCAATCACCTGCTGGAGCAGAAGATCCGCCAGCCGTTCGAGGATGCCGGTTACGACGTGCAGATCATCGGCTTCGCGAAGCAGATCGGCGACATCGCCGACGGTGCGAAGGGCGTGCTCGGCTTCTGTGCGATCGCGTTGCTGCTGACCGCGCTCGCGGTGTACTGGTACTGCCATTCGGTTCGCTTCACGGTGCTGCTGATTCTCTGCTCGCTGACGTCGCTGGTCTGGCAGTTCGGCACGTTGAAGCTGCTCGGTTTCGGCCTCGACCCACTCGCGGTGCTGGTGCCGTTCCTGGTGTTCGCGATCGGCGTGTCGCACGGCGTGCAGCAGGTGAACTTCATCGTGCGCGAGATTTCGCACGGGCACAGCTCGTATGAAGCGGCGCGGCGCAGTTTCAGCGGGCTGCTGATTCCGGGCGTGCTGGCGCTGATCACCGCGTTCGTGTCGTTCATCACGCTGTTGCTGATCCCGATTCCGATGGTGCGCGAGCTGGCGATCACCGCATCGCTCGGCGTGGCGTACAAGATCGTGACGAACCTGATCCTGCTGCCGGTGGCGGCATCGTGCTTCAACTTCACGAAGCGCTATGCGGACAGCGCGCTCAAGCGCGGCGAGCGGCGCTCGGCATGGCTGCGCCCGCTGGCGCGCATCGCGCAGCCGAAGTATGCGGGCGCGACCGTTGCCCTGACGCTCGTCGTGTTCGCGCTGGCCGCGTGGCAAAGCCGCGACCGCGTGATCGGCACGTTGCAGCCCGGCGCGCCGGAGCTGCGCGCGGATGCGCGTTTCAACCGCGACGCGACGGCGATCGCCGGCAACTACGACATGGGCCTCGACTGGCTGACGGTCGCGATCGAGTCGACCGGCAAGGCCTGCGACAACCCGGCGGTCGGCCTGTACGAAGACGATTTCGCGGCCGCGATGCGCACCGAGCCGGGCGTGGTGTCGGTGCAGTCGTACTCGGGCATGCTGCGCGCGTACAACCAGGGCTACAACGAAGACTATCCGAAGATGAACGTGGTGCCGATCGACCCGGAGAACTACGGCGCGGTATCGGTCGACGTCGGCCGCGTGAAGGGCTTCATGAAGGCCGACTGCTCGATGTCGGCCGTGCACCTGTTCCTGACCGACCACAAGGCGACGACGATCAACCGGATTCTCGACGACGTGAAGCAGTACCGCGCGTCGCATCCGTTCCCCGGCATCACCGTGCGTCTCGCGGCCGGCAACGCGGGCGTGCTGGCAGCCACCAACGAGGAAGTCGCGGGCAGCGAGCTGCCGATGATGCTGTACGTGTACGGCGCGATCCTGATCCTCGTGTTCCTCGCGTACCGCGACTGGCGCGCGATGATCGCCTGCTGCGCGCCGCTGTCGGTCGCCACCTTCATCGGCTACTGGTTCATGAAGGAACTGCAGATCGGGCTGACGGTCGCGACGCTGCCGGTGATGGTGCTGGCGGTGGGGATCGGCGTCGATTACGCGTTCTACATCTACAACCGGCTGCAGGTGCATCTCGCGAGCGGGCAGACGATCGTGAAGGCGGTGCAGCACGCGCTGCTCGAAGTCGGTGTCGCGACGATCTTCACGGCGATCACGCTCGCGATCGGCGTGGCGACGTGGAGCTTCTCCGCGCTGAAGTTCCAGGCCGACATGGGCAAGCTGCTGGCGTTCATGTTCCTCGTCAACCTGCTGATGGCGATGACGGCGCTGCCCGCACTGGCCTCGGTGCTGGAGCGCCGGTTCCCGCGCCGCAAGCCGGCCCGTGCGCCGGGGCTCTTCAGCCACTGACGCCCGCCCACTTTCATGGAGATCTCCAGATGATCAAGACACTCGTTGCCTGTATCGGGCTGTGCGCCGCCGCTGCCGCGTTCGCGCAATCCCGCGGAACGGTCGCGGAATGGGCCGCGAAGCCGGCCCACGCATGGCCCGCGCCGACGCACATGATGCTGACGGACGCGACGCGTGCCGGCTCGCGGGTCGTCGCCGTCGGCGATCACGGCATCGTGGTGCTGTCCGACGACGACGGTAAGACCTGGCGGCAGGCGCGGCGCGTGCCGGTTGCCGCGACGCTGTCGGCCGTCGCGTTCGCCGATGCGCAGCACGGCTGGGCCGTGGGGCAGTGGGGGACGATACTCGCGACCGACGACGGCGGCGAAACGTGGACGACGCAGCGCCTCGACACGTCGGTCGACCAGCCGCTGTTCTCCGTGCTGTTCACGTCGCCTCAGGACGGACTCGCGGTCGGCCTGTGGTCGCTGATGCTGCAAACCCACGACGGCGGCAAGACCTGGGCGAAGGTGACGCTGCCGAAGCCGCCGGGCGGCGGCAAGGCGGACCGCAATCTCTATCACGCGTTCGGCGACCGGAAGGGCGCGCTCTACATCTCGGCGGAGCAGGGCACGGTGCTGAAGTCGACCGACGGCGGCGCGAACTGGCGCTACCTGCAGACGGGCGGCAAGGGTTCGCTGTGGACCGGCGTAGCGATGGCGGACGGCCGCGTGGTGGTGGGCGGCCTGCTCGGCAGTCTGTACCAGAGCAGCGACGGTGGCGAGACCTGGACCGCCGTCGACAGTCGCACGCGGAGTTCGATCACCGACCTGGTGGCGGCAGGCGACGGCCTGATCGGCGTCGGGCTCGATGGCCTGGTGTTGAAGCAGCCCGCGGGGGCGGCGACGGTCGAGGTCGAGCAGCGCCCGGATCGCGCGACGCTGACCGCCGCGCTGCCGGCCAGGGGCGGCACGCCGATGCTGTTCTCGCAGGACGGCGTGTTGACGTCACGCTGAGGGCGACCCGAGATGAGCGGTATCCCTGTTGGTGGCACGAAATGAAGGAGGCACACATGAGCAATATGCAGTACGGGATTCAGGATGATTCGACCGGCCAGGCAATGCGGTTCGACACGGCGCAGGCCGACCGTGCGTTGCGAACCTACCGGCCCATCGGCGGATGGATCGAGCGGCCGGACGACTTGCAGCCGCAACTGGAAGGCGACGTTCACGCGGACGTGATCGTCGTCGGCGCCGGCTTCGCGGGCCTGTCCACCGCACTGGAGCTGACCGCGCGCGGCGCCAGCGTCGTCGTGATCGAACGCGAGTTCGCGGGCTTCGGCGCGAGCGGGCGCAACGCGGGCTATCTCGCGGGCGGGCAGGGGCTCGAATACGATCTGTTCGTGAAGCGCGTGGGGCGCGAGCAGGCGAAACGGATCGTCGGCTTTTACGACGAAGGCGTCGCCTACGTCGAACGCAAGCTCGTCGAGCACGGGATCGACTGCGACTATCGTGCGTCGGGGATCATTCGCGCCGGTGTGCATCCGTCGCAGGAGAAGCGCTTGCGCGAGGACATGGAGACCGGCATCGCGCTGGGTTCGCCCGCGCAGTTTCTCGATGGCGCGGCAATGCGTGCGCGTGGCATTCCTCCGGCGTTCCTGTTCGGTTGTCACTTCCCCGGCGGCGGCACGCTCGACCCCGGCAAGTATGTGCTGGGCCTGCGACGCGCGGCCCTCGTCGCGGGCGTGCGGCTCTACGAGAACACCGCATTGCTCGACTTCGACACGAACGAAACCGTGCGGATCCGGACGGCGCGAGGCAGTGCGAGCGCGCCGGTCCTGGTGCTCGCCACCAATGCGTATACGCCGCAACTCGGCCTGCTCGGCAACAAGGTGATGCCGCTGCGCGTGTCGGCGCTCGAAACCGGGCCGCTGTCCGATGCGCAACTGGCGGCGCTGGGCTGGCCGAATCGCGAGGGCATCGTAACGCCACACTTCACGATGGAGAGCCACCGGCTCACCGCGCGCAATACGCTGTTGCTGACGACCAAGCGGCTGGATTATGTCTACGGTTCGCGGACGCCGAACGTGCCGGACGACGCAGCGTATCGCGCGCTGCTGGCGACGTTGCACGCGCGTTTCCCGCAACTGGGCAACCTGCCGGTGCGGGCATGCTGGAGCGGCTACATTTCGGTCGCCAGCGATGCGCTGCCGGTGGTCGGCGCGACAGGCGCGCACGGCAACGTGTTCTACACGGCCGGATGCTCGGGGCACGGGGTCGGCACGCAGTCGCTGATCGGGCAGGTGCTGGCCGACCGGATCAGCGGAGCGGAGTCGCCGCTGCTCGACGCGCTGACGCACCGGACACCCGCGATGCCGCCGGAGCCGCTACGCTGGTGCGCGATCAAGGCGGTGCTGGGCATGGCGAACCTGATGGACGAAAGGGTGAACCGTCACGCGCGGCGCGGATAGGGATGCGGGCCGCCCTGGACACGATGCAACGCGCGCCGGGACGGACTGCCGGAACGCCACGCTGACGACGAACACGATGACCGACACCAAAGCGCACCACGGCGGCAGAGGCCGCCGCACGCCGAACGCCGCTTCGACCGGCAGCGATCTCGACGGCTTGCGGGCCCAGGGCCTGCGCACGCGCAACACGATCGTTCGGGTCGCGCGGGAACTGCTGCTGGAGGGCGGCCCGCTGACGTTCTCGCAGCGGGCGGTCGCGGCCGGCGCCGGCATCAGCGTGAGCAACCTGCAGTATTACTTCCCGACCCGGCTGGCCGTGTTGCGGGCCGTGATCGAACCGGTCATCGAGGCGTACCTCGGCGAGCTGAAGGGCTTGATCGACAGCGATGCATCGCCGGACGACGTCATCGAACGCGTGCTGGCACGCTCGCTGCGCGACGCGAAGGATGCGCAATACGTCGCGCTGTTCCGGCATTTCCTGTCGTTCGCTGCGATCGACCCCGAATGCCTGAAGCTGTTCGACGACTGGTACGGCACGCTGACGCGCGAGGTCGCGAAGCTGTTGCGCACCGTCAATCCGGCGTTCGACGCGGCCGACAGCCTGCACGTTGCGACGCTGTTGATTGCGATGGCCGACGGCCTGACGTTGCAAACCGGAACCGCGCGATTGACGCAGCGGCTCGATGCGATGTTCATGGAGATAGCGCGTTGCCTCATCTACGACAGGCAACGCGACTAGGGAAACAACCTGCCGCCAAGGCATGCGATGGTGCAGCTCAATTCGGATCGCTGGCGATCCAGTGCAGCACTTCCAGCGCGGCCGCGACGTGCAGGCGCTGCTGCGCGAGCGGGCGGGGCAGCAACGACTCGGCGCGCTCGAGCCGGCGCAGCAGCGTGTTGCGGTGGACGTGGGTTTTCTCGGCTGCGTCGGTCACGCTGCAGCCTTCCGCGAGAAACGCGCGCAGCGCGTCGCGCAGCGACTTGTCGGCGCTGGCCAGGTTGCCGAGCGTGTTGGTCAAGAACTGCTGGAGGGATTCCATATGATTGGTCATCAGCGCGATCAGGCTCATGCTGTCCGCATGCACCACGCCGACGCCGGCGTGCAGCCTGCCGAGCAGCCGTTGTGTCGCGAGTGCGTCCAGGTGGCCGCGGCGGAATCCTTCCATGCCGCTCCCGGCGGTCGCGACAGCCATGTGCACGCCGGGCAGCGCGTTGATCGCACGCTGCAGCGAAGGCATGTCGAGCGGTTTGCCGTCGTGATACGTCCAGACCCACAGCGTGGCCGTGTTCGCGACGACGACCAGGGCATTGCGCGTGCCCGCGCATTGCGCCAGCGCATCGGCCGCCCGCTCCAGCAACCCCAGTTCGATATCCGCTTCCTCGCTCCAGACGATCGCGGCGTGATGGCGTTGCTCCAGCGTGTAACCCAGCCGCCGGCTGGCTTCCTGCGCGCCGATGGTCGTCCCTTCGACGATCTGCGTGACCAGTTCGCGGCGATCGGCGTGCGTGCCGCGCAACCGCGCTTCGCGTTCGGCGCGCATGAATTCGGCCATGCCGACCATGTTGGTGTCGATGAAGGCCGCGATCGAACGCGACGATACGGCCAGAAACTCGCGCAGCTCGACCGGGTCCTGCGTCAGCGTAAACGCGAGGTCCATCCAGCGTTGCCACACCACGCTCTGCGACGAACGGGCCGCGACGAACACGAGGTCGGTAAGGCCGCGGCGCACCAGTTCCTGCGCACTACTTAGCATGTCGGCAGAAAGAAAGCGGGACACCGGCGCGCAAGGGTTCTCCAGGTTGGCGGTGGCCCAGTGAATCAGCCCGTTGCGGTTGATTCGCCGCACGGCCGCGGCGAGCACGGGGTCGCTCATCGTGGGGCTGGTCGCGACGTTTTCCTTGTCGAGTTCCTGCAGCCATTCCGTCTGTACATTCAGTGCGATTTCGGCGCCCTGGCGCATCAGTTCCCGGATGCGTGGCGAAGGCAACGGCCAGGTCGGCAGGGCGGTGGGAGCGGGGGGCTGGGACATGATGGAGTGCTATCCAAATGAAGAGGTGCAAGTTGCACTCATTGTATTCGCATACGGTGCATTCGACACCTTGTTCGACCCGATTCGGTTGATGAAAATGACGACACATAGCGCATTTCGACGCAAACAGGAGACACGCCGTGACCGTACATACTCTTCCGTCCACTGAGCACGTGGATGTGCTCATCGTCGGCGCCGGCCTGTCCGGGATCGGCGTCGCTCGTCAACTCGAGACGGACCGTCCCGGCACGTCATACATCATCCTGGAAGCGCGCGGCGCGACTGGCGGCACGTGGGACCTGTTCCGTTATCCGGGCATCCGCTCCGACTCGGACATGCATACCTACGGTTACGGCTTCAAGCCGTGGGCGAACAAGAAGGCGATCGCCGGTGCGGACGCGATTCTGTCGTACCTGAGAGAGACGGCCACCGAATACGGGATCGACCGTCACATCCGCACGAATCACAAGGTGATCCACGCAAGCTGGTCGAGTGCGCAGGCGCTGTGGAGCGTCGACGTCGAGCGCGTCGATACGGGTGAACGCAAGACGATCCAGGCCAGGTGGTTCTTCAGCGCCGCCGGGTTCTATCACCACGACGAAGGCCATACGCCGAAGCTCGACGGGATCGAGCAGTTCTCCGGCCCGGTGGTTCACCCGCAGCACTGGCCGGAAGATCTCGACTACAGCGGCAAGCGCGTCGTGGTGATCGGCAGCGGCGCCACCGCCGTCACGCTGTTGCCGGCGATGGCCGGGAAAGCCCGGCACGTCACGATGCTGCAACGCACGCCGACCTACGTGGTGAGCCTGCCGTCGGAAGACATCATCGCCAATACGCTGCGCAAGGTGATGCCGCACGCGTGGGCGTACGCGCTCGTGCGACGCAAGAACATCGCGATCGCCCGCTTCATCTGGCACTTCTGCCGCACCCGGCCGAAGACGGCGCGACGCCTGATCCGTTTCATGACCAAGCGCCAGCTGCCGAAGGGGTATCCGGTCGACGTCCACTTCAACCCGCCGTACAACCCGTGGGACCAGCGTCTGTGCGCGGTGCCGGACGGCGATCTCTTCAAGTCGATCCGCGACGGCCATGCGTCGGTCGTGACCGACCGCATCAAGACCTTCACGGAAACGGGCATCGTGCTGGAATCCGGGCAGACGTTGCCGGCCGACATCATCGTCACGGCGACGGGGCTCAACATCCGGTTTTTCGGCGGGATCAAGCTGACGGTCGACGGCGAACCGGTGGATCTCCACAGCAAGGTGGCCTTCAAGGGGATGATGCTCAGCGGCGTGCCGAATTTCGCGTTCTCCATCGGTTATACGAATTCGTCGTGGACGCTGAAGGTCGGGCTGCTGGCCGAGCATTTCTGCCGCGTGCTTGCGCACATGGAGCGCGGCGGCCTCGCGACCTGCGTGCCTGAATTGCCCGCGGCCGACATGCCGACGCGCCCGCTGCTCGATTTCGGCGCCGGCTACGTGCAGCGCGCGATCGGCAGCCTGCCGCGTCAGGGCCCCGGTGTCCCGTGGGTCATGTCGATGGACTATCACCTCGATGTCGAAATCTTGCGGCACGGTGCGGTCGAAGACCCGTGCCTGCGCTTCCGGCGTGCGGCGGCAGCCAGCAGCACGGACCGCGTCGAGCCACGTCGCGCTGTCGGAGCCTGATCATGACGATTCACACGATGGAAGCAAGCCAGGACGCATTTTGCGACCTGCCGGGCGGCGTGCGTCTCTGCTATCGCATCTACGGGCCCGTCCACGGCGAGCCGTTGCTGCTGATCGCGGGCATGACGCTGCAATTGACCTTCTGGCCGCCGGCGCTGATCGACGCGCTGATTCAATGCGGCTATTGCGTGATCGTGTTCGACAATCGCGACGTCGGCCGCTCGTCGCGCATCCCGCGGCCGGGACCGAGCGTGCTTCGCCAATTCCTGCGCTGGCCCGTCAAGGACGGCTATGACCTGGAAGACATGGCGCAGGACACGATCGGCCTGCTCGACAGCCTGCAGTTGACGCGCGTGCACGTCGTCGGCATGTCGATGGGCGGCATGATCGGGCAGGTGCTCGCCGCGCGCTTTCCGCAGCGCGTGCTGTCGCTGACTTCCATCATCTCCACGACCGGTGCGCGCAAGGTCGGCCAGCCGGCCATGTCGAGCATGCTGATGCTGACCGCACCGCCGCCGCGCACGCGCGAAGCGGCGGTGGAGCAGTACAGCCGCATCATGGCCCACATCGGCACGCAGGCGTATCCGGCGGACGACGCCGCACGGCGCGCGTACGCGGCCCACGCGTGGGATCGCGGCCAGCAGGCGCGCGACCACGAGAGCACGACCCGCCAGATCGGCGCGATCATCAAGTCGGGAGACCGGACCGACGCAATCCGCCGGATCCAGGCACCGACGCTGGTCGTGCACGGCGATCGCGACCTGCTGGTCGCGCCGAGCGGTGGCGTCGCGACTGCTGCGGCGATCCCGGGCGCGGACATGGTCACGGTGCGCGGCATGGGGCACGACATCCCCGACGGTGTGGTGCCGCTGCTGACGAGCCTGATCGACGGCCATATCCGGCGCCGTGCGACACGCGCTGCCGCGGAACCCGTGCGCACCGGCAGGCACATTGCGTGAGTCGGGTAGCCTGCGGCACGCGACGGGCGCGTGGCATCGAGCGTGACGCCGAGACTCGGTGCTCGCGCAATCGCCAGCCAACGAGCCGACCGCAGGCGCGGGAATCGCGTGAAGACCAGCAACATTCTGCAAGACGCTCGTCGTGATGCGACGGAATCGCACGATCGACGAGCAGGAGGAGATACCATGCACCAAGGCTACCCGACTGACCTCGCGGCCCGCTTCGAGCGCCAGCGCCGCGCGTTCGCACTGGAGCCGAACCCGGCCCTGGCCACCCGGCTGGCGCGCCTCGATCGGCTGGCAGCGTGGCTCGATACGCACGAGCACGATATCGTGCGCGCGATCGATGCCGACTTTCAAGGCCGTTCCTCCCATGAGACCCGGCTGACGGAGGTATTCATCGTGCGCGCCGGCATCCGGCACGTGCGCCGGCACCTTAAGCACTGGATGCGGGCGCGCCGCGTGCCGACCGCGCTGCATTTCCGTCCCGGCCACAACCGGCTCATGCCGCAACCGCTGGGCGTAGTCGGGATCATTTCGCCGTGGAACTACCCGCTGCAGCTGTCGCTCGGGCCGGCACTCGCGGCGCTCGCTGCGGGCAATCGCGTGCTGATCAAGCCGTCCGAGCTCACGCCCGCGCTGTCCGACCTGCTCGTGTCGATGGCGCGCGAGACCTTTGCGCCGGACGAACTGGATGTCGTCGTGGGCGACGTCGAACTCGGCAAGGCGTTTGCCGGCCTGCCGTTCGATCATCTTTTCTTCACCGGCTCGACCCAGGTGGGGCGTGTCGTCGCACAGGCGGCCGCGGCCAACCTGACGCCCGTGACGCTGGAGCTCGGTGGCAAATCGCCGGCGATCCTCGATACGTCATGCAACGTCGCGGTGGTTGCGCAGCGCATCGCGTTCGGCAAGCTGCTGAACGCGGGCCAGACCTGCGTCGCGCCCGATTACCTGCTGGTACCCACCGGAACGGCCGACAGCGTCGCGTCGCAGCTGACGCGCGCCGTCGCCCGCCTGTATCCGACGCTCGCGGCCAATCCCGACTACACGGCCATCATCAGCGAACGCCATCGCGCGCGCCTCGCGGACATGGTCGACGAAGCGCGTCGCGCAGGCGCGCGCATCCTCGAAGTCAACCCGGCCGGCGAAACGTTCGGCACGTCGTCGCGCAAGTTCGCGCCCACGATCGTGATCGGCGCGCCGGCCGACACGCGGCTGATGAACGAAGAGATCTTCGGCCCCGTCCTGCCGATCGTCGAATACGCGAACCTGGACGATGCGCTGGCCTACGTCCAGGGCCGCGCACGTCCGCTGGCGTTGTACTGGTTCGGCGAAGATGCGTCGCGCCGCGATCGCGTGCTGCGCGAGACGGTGTCCGGCGGCGTGACGATCAACGACTGCCTGTGGCATCTGGTGCAGGAAAACCAGCCGTTCGGCGGCGTCGGGCAGAGCGGCATGGGCGCCTATCACGGCCAGTGGGGCTTCGATACCTTCAGCAAGCTCAAGCCGGTGTTTCACCAGACCCGCTGGAACGGCGCCGTGCTGTTTCATCCGCCGTACGGCCGCGTCTTCGACCTGTTGCTGCGCACGTTGTCGCGACTCGCGTGACTTCCGAATCCTGTATCGAGAGAAATGCCATGAATCATCAGTTCGACTACATCGTCGTGGGCGGCGGCTCGGGCGGCAGCGTGGTAGCGGGGCGCCTGACCGAAGATCCTGACGTCAGCGTCTGTCTGCTGGAAGCGGGGGGCAGCGGCGACGGCGCGGTCATCAACATACCGGCGGGCATGGTCGCGATGCTGCCGACCCGCCTCAACAACTGGGCGTTCAAGACAGTGCCGCAGCGCGGGCTCGACGGGCGAGTCGGCTACCAGCCGCGCGGCAAGGCACTGGGCGGTTCGTCCGCGATCAACGCGATGGTCTACATTCGCGGCCATCGCAGCGACTACGACACATGGGCCGCGCTCGGCAATCCCGGCTGGTCGTACGACGAAGTGCTGCCGTACTTCCGCCTGAGCGAGCACAACGAACGCATCGACGACGCGTGGCACGGCCAGGGCGGCCCGCTGTGGGTCAGCGACCTGCGCTCCGATAACCCGTTCCAGGCGCGCTTCCTGGCGGCGGCGCGCCAGGCCGGCCTGCCGCTGACGGACGATTTCAACGGTGCGCAGCAGGAAGGCGCCGGCATCTACCAGGTCACGCAGAAACAGGGCGAACGGTGGAGCGCGGCGCGCGGCTACCTGTTCCCGCATCTCGGCAAACGCGCCAATCTCACCGTCGAAACGCACGCGCAGGTCCGGCGCATCCTGTTCGAGGGCAAGCTTGCAGTGGGCGTGGAAGTGCTGCAGAACGGCACGCTGAAGACGTTCCGCGCCCGGCGCGAAGTGGTGCTGGCGGCGGGGGCGCTGCAAACGCCGCAACTGCTGATGCTGTCCGGCGTCGGCCCGTCGGACGAGCTGGCGCGCGTCGGTATCGACACGCTGCACCACCTGCCCGGCGTGGGCCGCAACCTGCAGGATCACCCCGACTTCATTCTCAGCTACCGCGCGCGCAGCCTCGACACGATGGGCGTCTCGGTGGGCGGCAGTCTGCGGATGCTGCGCGAGATCATGCGCTTTCGCCGTGAGCGGCGCGGCATGCTGACGTCGAATTTCGCGGAAGGCGGCGCGTTCCTGAAGACGCAACCGGGCCTCGATGTGCCCGATATCCAGCTGCATTTCCTGGTCGCGCTGGTCGACGACCACGCGCGGCGCATGCACCTCGGCCACGGGCTGTCCTGCCACGTGTGCCTGCTGCGTCCGCGCAGCCGCGGCTCGGTCGCGCTGCGCAGCCGCGACCCGGCCGACGCGCCGCTGATCGATCCCGCGTTCCTCGACGATCCGCGCGACCTGGAGGACATGGTGGCGGGCTTCAAGATCACGCGCGGCCTCATGGAGGCGCCGGCGCTCGCGGAGTGGACCACGAAGGACATGTTCACGCGCGACGTGCACAGCGACGACGAAATCCGCGCGGTGCTGCGCAAGCGCACGGACACCGTCTATCACCCGGTCGGCACCTGCCGGATGGGACCGGACGCGATGGCCGTGGTCGATCCGCAGTTGCGCGTGCATGGCCTCGACGGGCTGCGCATCGTCGATGCATCGGTGATGCCGACGCTGATCGGCGGCAACACCAACGCGCCCACCATCATGATCGCGGAGAAGGCGGTCGACCTGATGCGCGGCGTCAGCCGCGTGGCGTCCGCGGCGCACGCGACAGCGGCGGAAACGCACCGGTTTACGGCGTCGGGCATCGAGACCGGTCGATAGGGTGCAAGTCCGACTTTTTTCTGCGTCGGACCTTCACGCTGCCAAACGAATGCGTGCATGCAACCCAGGGACGACGAGTCCCGCCGATGCCCTTTATCACCCGCAGTTTTGACGAAGAGTTGCCGAACCATGTCTGCCATCCGATCGCCATTCTGGCCCGCGCACCTGGCCACGCGTCAGGCCCCGCCCGCAACGCACCTGTTCCGTCACGCGGAAGCCGCGGCGGCGCGCCATCCCGACAAGCCGTTCATCCTGTTCTACGACACGCCCGTCTCGTTCGCGCGCTTCCAGCACGAAGCCGAGCAGGTAGCGGGTTTCCTGCAGCAGCGTTGCGGCGTGAAGGCGGGCGACCGCGTGCTCCTGTACATGCAGAACAGCCCGCAATGGATGATTGCGTACTACGGCATCCTGCGTGCGAACGCGGTGGTCGTGCCGGTCAATCCGATGAACATGACCGACGAACTGGCGCACTACATCGAGGACAGCGGCGCGAGCACGGTGTTCGTCGCGCAGGACCTGTATCCGCGCATCGCGCCGCTCGTGGGCGGTGCGGGTGGCCTCGCGCATGTCGTCGTGGCGACGTATGGCGACTACGTGGCGCAGCCTTCGGCCGTCGCGTTGCCCGATTTCGTGGCCGCGCCGCGCCATGTCGACGGGCCCGGCGTGGCCCACTGGCGCGATGTGCTTGCCGAACAGCTGGCACCGGGCGCGCTGACGGCGGGCCCCGACGACATGTGCGTGATGCCCTATACGTCCGGCACGACGGGCAAGCCGAAAGGTTGCGTGCACACGCATCGCAGCGTCACGTGCACGGCGGCCGGCTTCGTCGACTGGTTCGACGATCCCGAAGACGCGATCCACCTGGCGGTGCTGCCGCTGTTCCATGTCACCGGCATGCAGGGCGGGCTGAACGGCCCGCTGGTTCGCGGTTCGACCGTGGTGGTGCTGCCGCGCTGGGATCGCGATGCGGCGGGCCGCGCGATCGGCCGCAATCGTGTCACCGTGTGGCAGTCGATCTCGACGATGATGGTGGATTTCCTGTCGAACCCGAACCTGCACGAATACGACCTGTCGAGCCTGCGCTCGATGCGCGGCGGCGGCGCGGCGATGCCGGACGCGATCGCCCGCAAGCTCAAGGACACGGTCGGGCTCGATTACGTCGAAGGCTACGGGATGTCGGAAACGATCGCCGCGACGCACATCAATCCGCCGGCGCGCCCCAAGCCGCAATGCCTCGGCATGCCGGTGTTCGACGTCGATGCGCGGATCGTCGATCCGGTCACGTTCCAGCCCGTGCCGCAAGGCGAGGTGGGCGAGATCGTCGTGCACGCGCCGCAACTGATGCAAGGGTACTGGCGCAATCCGGAGGCCACGAGGCAGACGTTCGTCGAAATCGACGGCAAGCGCTTCCTGCGCACCGGCGATCTCGGGCGCATCGACGCGGACGGCTACTTCTTCATGGCCGACCGGTTGAAGCGGATGATCAACGCGTCGGGCTACAAGGTGTGGCCGGCCGAAGTCGAGACGATGATGTACCGCCATCCGGCGATCAAGGAAGTGTGCGTGATTGGCACGCGCAGCGCGCATCGCGGCGAGACGGTCAAGGCCTTCGTCGTGCTGGATCCGGCGTACCCCGGCGGCGTGACGCCCGACGACGTGGTCGCCTGGGCGCGCGATCATATGGCCTCCTACAAGGTTCCGCGCGTCGTCGAATTCGTCGAGTCGCTGCCGAAGTCCGGGTCGGGAAAGATCATGTGGCGCGAGTTGCAGGAAAGGGAGGAGGCGGCTGCCGCCGCTCGAGGAAACGCAGTGGCATGACGCGCGTGCGATGCGTCACGCCGGGTTGGGTTACACGGGCTGCATGCGTCGCGCGATCGGGTTGGTCACTTCTTATCGAATGGTTCTCCACGCGGGAACCGGGCATGGTGTGCGGAGAAAGAGAATGAGGAACGATTCATACAAGGTCATGCGCTTCACGGCGTGGAGCGCGATCGTCGGCGGCCTGCTGGCCTACGCGAACGTGGGGCTGGTGTCGATGGTGGCCGGCACGGATACCGGCATGTTGCTGCACGGCGCGACGATGCTGAGCCTGCCCGCCGAAACGCGCGACCTGTTTCGCTTGTCGATGCTGGCCGACGTGTTCGGGTTCTATCTCGCGGTGCTCGTGATCGGCGGGTACTTCGTGCATACCTTCAAGGATGAACTCGGCGCGCTCGGCACCATGATCGCGTTCGGGATCGGCGCGTACGCGGTGCTCGGCATCACCGGTGCAGCACTCCAGCTGTCGGTGCTCGATCCGCTGGCGCACATGTATGCGGGCGGCGACGACGCAACGCGGGCCGCCGCGGCCGCGGCGTGGGCGACCGTCGCCAACGGCACGCAAAGAGGTCTGTGGTGGGCCGAAGGCCCGCTGGTGTTCTTCTGGGCGCCGATCGTCGCCAATCATCTGAGGAAGGCCGGCTGGCACGGGTCGTTCCTGCTGAAGATCGTTGCGTGGTTTTTCGCGATCATCTTCGTCTCCGGATTCTTTCCGGAGTTCGAGGCCGTGACGGGGGCGGGCGAGATCGTCGTCGTGCTTCTGCTGCCGTTGTGGATGCTGGGGTTCGGCTGGCAGTTGCTGCGTCGTGCCGGCCGGCATGTGAAAGCGGGGGCGATGGTTGCCGGGTAAGAGCGCGACAGGAGCGATGCCGGAGGGGCGTGGCCACGCATCATCGGAAGGGGCGCGACGTCACACGGCGTGTACGCCCCCTCGCGTCGAAACCACCCGCTCCCATAACCGGCTCCCTTCACGCACTCCCATGAACGGCTCCCATCGGCGATTCCGAAGGCGGAAATCGCCGATGCAGGCAGCCGGCGAACCCCGAAGCCGGCCTGTCAGGCCGTGACCAAGGCGGCCTCGCCGCGCACCTTCGCCGCCCGCAGATGCCGATCACGATCGGCCAGCCAGTCTTTCCGCTCACCGCGCCAACCCACCGCATGAATCCGATCCATCTGGCGAGCGGCAACGGTCGCCGCGCAGGCGAGGCCGGAGAGGGGGATATCGAGCAGGCGCCAGTGGCCGGCATGCGGCGTATCGACCTCGCGGAATGCCCCCGCAAGCGGCGCCAGCGAATCGAGCGTCGCGCCGTGTCCGCTTCCGCACGCATTCGAGATGCTGTCCAGCCGAAGCTGATCGCGCGATACCGGATCGGCGAGCGCGCTGGTCTGCGCCATGCCCAGCCCGATCGGGCCACGGGCGATCGCGATGACGATCCAGATCCCGGCATGGCCGACCACGACGTCGAGCCCGTCCAGCAAGTCGCAGCCCGCGACCGCGATATGGTCGGCATCGCGGTCGATCAGCGTCAGCTCGTCGGCCGCGCGGCCGGCCAGCGTCCCCAGGATCACGCGCAGCGCCGACCGGCCGATCGCGAAGCGGCGGCCGTGCACGCGGTTCGGATGCGTGCGGGCACGCCGCAGCTCCGTCTTCGACAGGTAGAGATGGCCGCGCTCGCTGGTGACGAGCTGCCATTCGCCGCGCAGTCGCCACAACAGGATTTCGCCGGGATCGGGAAGCCGCGACGGACATGACGCAAGCGTGTGCGAGCCCGTGATCGTCAGGGTGGGGTAGCGCATGCCGGCCCTCGTGTCGGTGGTGAATGCAACCTGGCGTGACGCACCGGCCGCGTCATGCCTGTTGTCCGGCCTGTCGCGCATCATTCCCCGAAGGCTGCCGCGTGAGCCGCGCGGCGAGCGAGACGGCTTGACCGAACGACGCCACCGCATGATGCGGAATCCCGAATGCCTTGACGGCGACTTCGCCCTGCGCGGCCACTTCCGCGCGACGGTCGGGATCGGGCTCGACGCTGACGAGCGCCTTGCAGACGGCGCCCAGCGCCTCCTTGTTCTGCTTGAGCCAGACCGCGCGATGCTTGCGGTCGTCGTGGCGCTCGTCGGTATCGAGCTCGACGTAGACGATCACGAACGGCTCGCCGTGGCGCATCAGCGTATCGATCTCGCCTTCCCAGCGGGGCGCGTAGCCCGGCGTCGCGTGTTCGGCGCGAAACACGCAGACCGGAAAGAGCTGGATGTCGTGTAACGCGAAATCATTCGGATTGAGAGCGGGCATCGAAATTTCTCCGGTGGATGAGCGACGCCGAAGCGTCGGGGCGGTCGTAGGGCGGCCTTCAAGGCGCGCTCGCTCGCGATGCGCCGGTCTGCGCGAGCGGCGGCGCGTCGCGCCAGCCGACGCCGAGCGACTTGTAGAGCGCGATCGCGCCTTGCACCTGCGCGAGCCGGCTGAGGGCAAGCGCATCGCGGGCGCGGTACGTCGCGCGCTGTGCGGTGAGCACCGACAGGTATTCGCCGAGGCCGTTGCGGTACAGCCGCGTCGCACGCGACTGCGCATCCTGGCTGCTGTCGACCGCCGCGGCGAGCATGGCCTGCTGGTCGCGCGCGGCGCCGATCGCTACCAACGCGTCCTCGACATCGCGAAACGCGCTGCGAATGCGCTGCTCGTATGCCAGACGGGCGGCCTCGGCCGCCGCGCGTGCGGCGTCGACGCCGGCTTTCGCACGGCCGCCGTCGTACAGCGTCTGCGTGCCGTCGAGCGCGACCGACCACGCGACGCTCGCGCCCGAGAACAGGTCCTGCACGAGGCTTGCCGTCGTGCCGAGGCTCAGCGGAATCGCGAAATGCGGAAACTGCTCGGCGCGCGCGACGCCGATCTGCGCGGTCGCGGCGGCAAGCCGCCGTTCGGCGGCGCGGATGTCGGGACGCTCGCGGATCACGTCCGACGGCAGCGTGACCGGCAGGGCGGGCGCGACCGGCAATGTCGCGCCGGGCGCGCTCAGCGTGTCGCGCAGCGTTTCCGGAAAACCGCCGACGAGCACGCCGATCGCATGGGCGAGCCGCGCGACGTCCTGATGCAGCGGCGGCAACGTCGCCTGCGCGAGCTGCAGCTCGGCACGCGCCTGCGCAACCGCGAACGACGTGCCGAGGCCGCGCCGGTTCGATTGCTCGGTCAGCCGCCGCGTGGCGTCGAGGCTCGCGACGTTGTCCGTCGCGATCCGCAGCCGCTCCTGGGTCGCGCGCAACGCCGCGTAGTCCGACGCGAGCTCGGCCAGCAGGCTCACGAGGATCGCGTGGCGATCGTCGTCGAGCGCATCGATCTGCGCATCGGCCGATTCGACCGCACGTCGCGTGCCGCCGAACAGGTCGAGTTCCCACGACGCATCGAAGCCGAGCCGGTAGGTGCGCGACTGGCCGATGCCTGGGGGCCAGTCGAGCGCCCGTGACGAGCGCAACGCATCGGCATTTCCGCCGGCGGTGACGGTCGGGCCGAGGCGGCTCGCGATCTGGTCGCGTTCTGCACGCGCCTGCAGCAGCCGCTGGCGCGCGATCGCGAGATCCTGGTTGTGCGCGATCGCCTGTTCGACCAACGCATCGAGCTGCGTGTCGCCGAACGTACGCCACCAGTTCTGTAACTGCGCGGGATCGGTGGTCACCGTGTCGCGCGGTGCGCTCCAGCCGGGTGGATGCGCGGGCTGCGGCGCCACGTAATCGGGGCCGACCGTCGTGCAGGCAGCCAGCGCGCACGTGCACGCCGCGGTGAGGCCACGCATGTAGCGCATCGCGCGCAAAGGAGGAAACCGGAATCGCATCGTCGCCACCTTCACATCCACGCGTGCAGCCACGACGCGAGCCGCCCGCGCGGCGTGCGCTCGTGCCCGCGTTCGCCGACTTCGACGCTGCACGTCATGCCTGCCGCCAGCAGCACGCCGGCCGGTACGCGGTCGATTTCGATGCGGACCGGAATGCGCTGCGCGAGCCGCACCCAGCTGAAGGTCGGGTTGACGGCCGGCAGGCCGAGCTCGTCGAGCGTGCCGTTCTCGTCCGCGATGCCGCGGCCGATGCTCGTCACGTGCCCGCTCAGCAGCGGATCGAAGCCCATCAGCCGGATCGTTGCGGGCGCACCCGTCGCGATGCGGCGCAGCTTGGTTTCCTCGAAATAGCCGGTGATCCAGAAGCTGTGCGCGTCGAGCACCGAGATCCCGGGCTTGCCTTCGACCGCGTAGTCGCCGTGACGCAGGCGCAGCTGCGTCACGTAGCCGTCGACCGGTGAGCGCAGCGTCGTGCGTTCGAGGTCGAGCTTCGCGACGTCGAGCGCGGCCAGCGCCTTGCGGTGCTCGGCCTGCGCGATCGACACGGCGCGGCTCGAGCGCTGGATGTCCTCGCGCGGCACGAGATCGTCGAGGCCGGTGCGCCGCTGCGCTTCGTCGCGCTTCTGGCGCATCGACTCGGCGGTCGCGGCGACCTGCGCTTCCGCCTGTTCCACCGCCAGCGTGAAGCGCTGCGGATCGATCCGGTACAGTACGTCGCCTTTCGCGACGCGCTGGTTGTCGACCACCGCGACTTCGACGACGGTGCCCGACACTTCGGGCGCGATGCGCACGACGTGCGCGCTGACGCGCGCGTCACGGGTCCACGGCGCGAGGACATACGCATGCCAGAGCGCGGCGACCAGCACGATCGCGACGGCCACCGTGGCGAGCGTCAGCAGGGAGCGGGTGAGGGGTTTGAGCGACATGACGCGATACGTTCCGACGGGAGGCTAGAAGTAGAGGATCAGCGTGGCGACCAGCACGAGCGAAATCGCGAACTCGAACAGCGCTGGATGCCACACGCGGCGCAACACGCCGAGCCGGGCGAGCAGCGCGCGCACGGCCATGTAGATCGGCACCGTTGCGCACGCATAGACGAAGAATGGCGGCAGGTAGATGCCGGCCAGCGGGAATTCACTGAGCATCGCGGGCGCGCTCCGGAACGGCGGTGAAATAGGCGGCGTACGTATGCAGCAGCACATGGACGTCGGCGAACGCGGCCATCAGCCACTTCAGTTCGGTATTGCCCGGCTGCGCGGCGGCGAGGCCGGCAAGCGCGTGCGCGGCACGTCGTGCATGCCGGGCCGCGCGCGCGGGGG
>NZ_JAAGPE010000172.1:0-21862 GCF_017104605.1 Burkholderia sp. Ac-20384
GCACGCGGTGCTGCAACTGTCGCCGGTCGCGGCGATCGATACGGATTCGACCGGCAGCGCGTATCTCGAGGCGCTGCTGATGGATCCGGCCTATCAACTGAAATGATTCGAACGACGATGAAGCGGGCCCGGTGCGGGTGCGGCGGGGTGGGAGCTGGGCGGCGTCGTCATGGCGGGGCGGCTCGGGCGGCGGGTTACTTCCCGTCGGGGGTATCCCACTCGCCGCGTTCGGTGCGGCCGGTGTCGGGCACGGAAAGCCCGAAGTGGCGATAGGTGAGCAGCGTCGCGACGCGCCCGCGCGGCGTGCGCTGCAGGAAGCCCTGCTGGATCAGGTACGGCTCGAGTACGTCCTCGATCGTGTCGCGCTCTTCGCCGATCGCTGCCGCGAGGTTGTCGATGCCGACGGGGCCGCCGTCGAACTTGTACAGGATCGCTTCGAGCAGCTTGCGGTCCATCAGGTCGAAGCCGACCGGATCGACGTCGAGCATCGCGAGTGCGGCATCGGCGACGGCCGCGGTGATCTGGCCGTCGGCCTTCACTTCCGCGAAGTCGCGCACGCGGCGCAGCAGCCGGTTTGCGATCCGCGGCGTGCCGCGCGAACGCTTCGCGATTTCGAGCGCGCCGTTCGGATCGATCTGCGCGTTCAGCAGCGACGCCGAGCGCCGCACGATGCGCGACAGTTGCTCGGCATCGTAGAACTCGAGGCGCGCGACGATTCCGAAGCGATCGCGCAACGGGTTGGTCAGCATCCCGGCGCGAGTGGTGGCGCCGACCAGCGTGAACGGCTGCAGGTCGAGCTTCACGCTGCGCGCGGCCGGGCCTTCGCCGATCATGATGTCGATCTGGTAATCCTCGAGTGCCGGATACAGGATTTCCTCGACGACCGGCGACAGCCGGTGGATCTCGTCGATGAACAGCACGTCGTTCGCTTCGAGGTTCGTCAGCAGCGCGGCGAGATCGCCCGCGCGCTCGAGCACGGGGCCCGACGTCTGGCGCAGGTTCACGCCCATCTCCCGCGCGATGATGTGCGCGAGCGTCGTCTTGCCGAGGCCCGGCGGCCCGAACAGCAGCACGTGGTCGAGCGGCTCGGAGCGGCGCTTGGCGGCTTCGATGAAGATCTCGAGCTGGCCGCGCACCTTTTCCTGGCCGACGTAGTCGTCGAGCTGGCGCGGCCGCAGCGCACGTTCGAACACCTCCTCGTGCGACGAGGCGGGCGTGGCGGCGATGATCCGCTGCTCGGTGGCGAGTTTGTCGGTTTCAATCATGCGGCCATTGTACCGCGCGCAGCTATCCCGCCCACCTGGCCGAACGGCCGACTGGCGAGCGCTGCGCGGCCGCGCGACACTGGCTTCAACGCACCGGCCGGCGGTGAGTCATGCGGGCATCGTGCGTGTGTCAGACCTTCGACAGCGCCTTCAGTGCGAGCTTGATGCCTTCGGATACGCCGGTGCCGGCCGGCACGTTCTTGATCGCGGCGAGGCCTTCCTTTTCGGAATAGCCGAGCGCGAGCAGCGCGTTGAGGATATCGGTCGCGTGGTCGGACGGCGATGCGGCGCCGGCGAGTGCGCCGAGATCGGCGCCGAGCTTGCCCTTCAGTTCGAGCAGCAGGCGTTCGGCCGTCTTCTTGCCGATGCCGGGCAGGCGCGTGAGGCGCGCGGCGTCCTGCATCGTCACGGCTTGCGCGAGCTCCTGCACGCTCATGCCGGACAGCACGGCGAGCGCCATGCGTGCGCCGATGCCGGTGATCTTCAGCAGCTCGCGGAAGGTCGTGCGCTCCTGCGGCGTCAGGAAGCCGTACAGCAGGTTCGCGTCCTCGCGGACGATCTGCTGCGTGAGCAGCACGACGCGCTCGCCGTTTTGCGGCAGGTTGTAGAAGGTGCTCATCGGCACGTCGATTTCGTAGCCGACGCCGTTGCAGTCGACGAGCAGGTGAGGCGGGTTCTTTTCGAGCAGGATGCCGGCGATGCGACCGATCATGGATGGCTTGATGCGAGGAAGAAAGCGCGAGTGTAGCGCACGTGCGGCGCTATGCCGACGGAGTCGGCCATCCGGCCGGGGCGATGCACGTCGCGTGTGCGCCGCGCGCAGGCACGGCGGCCGAGCCGGCGTGCCGCGTGAGGGCGCGCGCCGGTGTCAGCCGACCAGCCGCCCGCGCCGCACGCGCAGCCCTTTCTTCGCGAGCGCCGGCGCGAGGCCGCCGAGCGTGCTGAGCGTGTTGCCGCCGTGTGCGTGGCAGATCGCCATGCCGAGCGCATCGGCCGCGTCGGAGCCCGGTTGTCCGGAGAGATTGAGCAGGCGCGTGACCATTTCCTGCATCTGCGTCTTGGTCGCGCGGCCGTAGCCGACCACCGCCTGCTTGAGCTGCAGCGCCGTGTATTCGGCAACGGGCAGGCCGCCCGCGACGAGGCCGCAGATCGCGGCGCCGCGCGCCTGGCCGAGCAGCAGCGTCGACTGCGGGTTCACGTTGACGAACACCTTTTCGATCGCGGACTGGTCGGGGGCGTGCTCGCGCACGATGGTCGAGACGCCCTGGAAGATCGTACCGAGCCGGGTGGCCAGGTCGGCGGTCGGCGTGCGGATCACGCCGCTCGCAACATACGCGAGCCGGTGGCCGCTGACGTCGATGATGCCGAAGCCGGTGACGCGCAGGCCGGGGTCGATGCCGAGAATTCGCATGGGTAAGGAGAAAAGCCTGATGCAGCGATACTACAACGAATGGTGCGGCGTGCCGGCCGCACGGTCGCGTACGAGGGCTCCGCGCAATAAAAAACCCGGCGGGTGCGATGCCGCCGGGTTGTCGTGCAGCGGCCGCGCGGGCCGCGTGCGATCAGTGACGGAAGTGGCGCACGCCCGTCAGGATCATCGCGATGTTGTGCTCGTCGGCTGCAGCGATCACTTCGTCATCGCGCATCGAACCGCCCGGCTGGATCACGCAGGTCGCGCCCGCTGCCACGACGACGTCGAGGCCGTCGCGGAACGGGAAGAACGCGTCCGATGCCACGGCCGAACCGGCCAGCGTCAGGCCTGCGTTCTGCGCCTTGATGCTCGCGATGCGTGCGGAATCGACACGGCTCATCTGGCCTGCACCGACGCCGAGCGTCATGCCGTTGCCGCAGAACACGATCGCGTTCGACTTCACGTACTTCGCGACACGCCATGCGAACAGCAGGTCGTCCATTTCCTTCGCGGTCGGCTGGCGCTTCGTGACGACGCGCAGCTCGCTCGGCTGCACGTTCTTCGAGTCGAGCGACTGCACGAGCAGGCCGCCGCCCACGCGCTTCAGGTCGAAGGCGTTATGGCCGTCGCCGAGCGCGATTTCGAGCAGGCGCACGTTCTGCTTCGCGGCGAACACCTGCTTCGCGGCGTCGGAGAACGACGGTGCGATCAGCACTTCGACGAACTGCTTCGCAACGGCCTGGGCCGCCGCTTCGTCGACTTCGCGGTTGAACGCGATGATGCCGCCGAATGCCGACGTCGGGTCCGTCTGGAACGCCTTCGCGTATGCGTCGGTCGAATCGTTGCCGACTGCGACGCCGCACGGGTTCGCATGCTTGATGATCACGCAGGCCGGTGCGTCGAACGTCTTCACGCATTCCCACGCGGCGTCCGAATCGGCGATGTTGTTGTACGACAGTTCCTTGCCCTGCAGCTGGCGGTAGTTCGCCAGCGCGCCGGCCGGCGTCGCGAGGTCGCGGTAGAACGCGGCGCTCTGGTGCGGGTTCTCGCCGTAGCGCAGGTCCTGCACCTTGTCGAACGCCAGGTTCAGCGTCGCCGGGTACGCGCTGCGCGATGCGTGCTTCAGCTCGTCGGTCAGGCTCGTCAGGTAGTTCGTGATCGCGCCGTCGTATTGCGCGGTGTGCGCGAACACCTTCGTCGCGAGGCGGAAGTTGGTCGCGTAGCCGACCGCATTGCCGTTCGCCTTCATTTCATCGAGCACGACCGCGTAATCGGCCGGATCGACAACAACCGTCACGTCGCGGTGGTTCTTCGCGGCCGACCGCAGCATCGTCGGGCCGCCGATGTCGATGTTCTCGATCGCGTCGGCGAGCGTGCAGTCGTCCTTCGCGATCGTCGCGACGAACGGGTACAGGTTCACGACCAGCAGGTCGATCGTCGGGATGCCGTGCTGTTCCAGCGCCTGCATGTGCTCGGGCAGGTCGCGGCGGGCCAGGATGCCGCCATGCACCTTCGGGTGGAGCGTCTTCACGCGCCCATCGAGCATTTCCGGGAAGCCCGTGTAATCAGCCACTTCGGTCACGGGCAGGCCCGCGTCGGCGAGCAGTTTCGCGGTGCCGCCCGTCGACAGCAGCTTGACGCCGAGGTCGGACAGCGACTTCGCGAAGTCGACGATGCCGGTCTTGTCGGAAACGGAAATGAGCGCTTGCTTGATCATGATGGAACCACCAATAGCCAGGGAAACGGGGACGGGACGGCTGCCTACAGCAGGCCGTGCTGCTGCAGCTTCTTGCGCAGCGTATTGCGATTGATGCCGAGGTACTCCGCGGCGAGCGACTGGTTGCCGCCTGCCTGTACGAGCACGACCTCGAGCATCGGCTTTTCGACGCAGGACATCACCATTTCATAGACGTCGTGCGGATTGGAGCCGTCTAGATCCCGGAAATACACGTCCAGGCTCTCGCGGACACATTGTTCGATGTTGTGCTTGCTCATGCTGCTAACTGGTTATGGTCGTCCGACTCGCCCTGGCCGTTTTCCTCTTCGTCATCGACGTAGACGAGGTGGTCCGACAGCGCCTTTTGCGCCTCGAAGAATGCATTGACGGCGGCGAGCTGCTCGCGGGAGGAATCGAGCGTGTTCATCCTGTGCCGGAACCCGTTGGCACCGGAAAGGCCGCGAGTGTACCAGCCGATGTGCTTGCGCGCAGTACGGACTCCCGTGAATTCACCATAGAAAGCGTAGTGGTCTTCCAGGTGTTCGTTCATCACGTGCTGGATCTCGTCGATCAGCGGCGGGGGAAGCAGCTCGCCGGTTTGCAGGAAATGATCGATTTCGCGGAACAGCCATGGCCGACCTTGCGCGGCACGACCGATCATCAGCGCATCGGCGCCGGTGGCGTCGAGTACGGCCTTCGCCTTCGCGGGCGACGTGATGTCGCCGTTCGCGACCACCGGGATCCGTACGGCCGCCTTCACGGCCGCGATGGTGTCGTATTCGGCGTCGCCGCGGTACAGGTCGGCGCGCGTGCGGCCGTGCACGGTGAGCATCGAGATGCCGGCGGCTTCGGCGAGGCGCGCGACCGTGATCGCGTTCTTGTGCTCGCGATCCCAGCCCGTGCGGATCTTCAGCGTGACGGGCACCGCATCGGGCCCCGTGCCGACCGCCGCGACGACGGCCTCGACGATGCGCTGCACGAGCGGTTCGTTCTGCAGCAGCGCGGAGCCGGCCGCGACGTTGCAGACCTTTTTCGCCGGGCAGCCCATGTTGATGTCGATGATCTGCGCGCCGTTGTCGACGTTGTAGCGGGCCGCTTCGGCCATCATCGCCGGATCGGCGCCGGCGATCTGGACCGCAATCGGCTCGACCTCGCCTTCGTGGTTCGCACGCCGCATCGTCTTCGCGCTTTTCCACAGCTGCGCGTTGGACGCGACCATCTCGGACACGGCGTAACCGGCCCCGAGCCGCTTGCAGAGCTGGCGGAACGGACGATCCGTCACGCCGGCCATCGGGGCGACGAACAGGTTGTTACGCAATACGTGAGGGCCGATAACGGGCATCGCAATGGCACCGCCCGCGGCGGGCGCGGGCAGGGAAAGGGCAGACGGAAACGCGCATTTTACCGTATTCCCATGCCCCGCCGATTTGACCCGGTTTGAGTGGCGCGACTGTGCGCGCCGCGCGTCAGTTGCGCTGGCCGAACATCATCTGGCGCGCGATCACTTTCTTGAGCGGCGGCACGAACTCGAGCGCGGTGAGCGCGGCGCCGCGCAGCAGCGGGAGCGGGCCCGTGTCGATCGTGAACAGGCGCGCCAGCGTGTCGGTCGCGCCGATCGTGAAGCGCCGGTCGAGTGCGCGGCGCGCGTTGAAGGAGGCGAGCGCGGTTGCTTCGAAGCCTTGCGCGGACAGCGTATCGACGAGCGTATGCGCATCGCGCAGCCCGAGGTTGAGCCCCTGGCCCGCGACGGGGTGCAGGGTTTGCGCGGCATTGCCGACGATCGCGACGCGGCCGTTGACGAGCGTCTGAGCGGCGTTCAGGCCGAGCGGGAACGACGCGCGGCCAGCGATCGCGACGAAGTCGCCCATGCGTTCGCCGAACGCGTTGCCGAGCTCGCGCAGGAACGCGTCGTCGGGCAGCGCGGCGCGGCGCGCCGCTTCGTCGGGCGTGCAGCACCAGACGAGCGCGTACTCGGCCTGGCGCGGCCCGCCGAGCGGCAGCAGCGCGAGCGGGCCTTCGTGCGTGAAGCGTTCCCACGCGACGTTCGGGCGCGGCGCCGATACGGTGACCGTGCCGACGAGCGCGGTTTGTCCGTAGTCGCGGCGATGTTTGCCGGCGTCGGCTTGCTGTTCGTGGAACAGCCCGCCTTCGGCATTGATGACGACGCGTGCGCGCAGCGTGCGCTCGCCTTGCGGGCCGTCGAGCGTCAGCGTCACGCCGTCGGCGTCCTGCTGCGGCACGCGCGCGGTGGTCGACGTGAGCCAGTCGACACGCGTGCCGCGCACGGCGCCCGCGAGCGCCTGCATGAGCGAGCCGTAGCGCACGACATAGCCGAGCGCGGCGACGTCGTGCTCGTCGCGGTCGATCAGCGTGCGGCCGAAATGGCCGCGCTGCGAGACGTGGATATGTTCGATCGGCGTCGCGTCGGCGGGCCACGCGAGCGTGTCGAGCAGCACGCGGCTGCCGTGCGACACCGCGATCGCGCGCGGATCGTTCGCGCTCGCGGCCGGTTCGCGTGCATCGATCAACGCGATCGATGCATGCTGCGTGGCACTGCGGCGCGCGAGCCAGCCAGCGAGCGCGAGCCCGACGGGGCCCGCGCCGACGATGGCGAGGTCGTAGTCCGGCGTGGCCGGAGAGGAAGCGGTCGTCATCTTGATTCGTGAAACGGTGGTAACGGTCGGCGGCAGCCGGTCATGCGCCCGCGCGCATCAGCGCTTCGATCTCGTCCGCCGCGACGGGCACGCCGCGCGTGATCAGTTCGCAGCCATGCTCGCGCACGATCGCGTCGTCCTCGATGCGGATGCCGATGTTCCAGTACTCGGGCGGCACGTCGTCGGCGGCGCGCACGTACAGGCCGGGCTCGATCGTCAGCGTCATGCCGGCTTTCAGCGTGCGCCACGGCAGCACGCCGTTGCCGTCACGCTCGGCGAGCCGTTCGCGGTAGTCGCCGCAATCGTGCACGTCCATGCCGATCCAGTGGCCGGTGCGGTGCATGTAGAAGCGCGCGTAGGCGCGCTCGGCGATCACGTCGTCGACGTTCGAGAAGCGCGATTTCGGGATGATGCCGGTGTCGAGCAGCCCCTGCGCGAGCACGCGCACGGCGGCGTCGTGCGGCGCCTCGAACGGCACGCCGGCACGGGTCGCGTCGATCGCCGCCTGCTGCGCGGCGAGCACGATGTCGTACAGCGTGCGTTGCGCGGGCGAGAAGCGCCCGTTGGCCGGGAACGTGCGCGTGATGTCCGACGCGTAGCCGTCGAGTTCGCACGCGGCGTCGATCAGGATCAGGTCGCCATCTTTCGCGGTCGCGTTGCCGGCCGGGTAGTGCAGCACGCACGCGTTCGCGCCGGCCGCGACGATCGAGCCGTACGCGGGCGACTGCGCGCCATGCTTGCGGAATACGTACAGCAGCTCGGCCTCGAGTTCGTATTCGCGGACGCCGGGGCGGCACGCCTGCATCGCGCGGCGGTGCGCGAGCGCGGAGATGTGCGCGGCGCGCATCATGATCGCGAGTTCGTGCTCGTCCTTCACGAGCCGCATGTCGTCGAGCAGCGGCGTGAGGTCGAGCATCGCGTCCGGCGCGGCGACACCCGAGCGCGCCAGCGCGCGCACCGCGTCGAGCCAGCCCGCGAGCTGGCGATCGAAGTCGGCCGATGCGCCGAACCGGTAGTGCACGGTGCCCGCGTCGGCGAGCAGGCGCGGCATCTCGGTATCGATCACGTCGACCGCGAACGCCGCGTCGAAGCCGAACGCGTCGCGCGCGGCTTCGGGCCCGTAGTGGAAGCCTTCCCAGATCTCGCGGTCGACATTCTTGCCGCGGCAGAACAGGATCGATTCCGGCGCGCCGTGCGGCGCGGCCGCGTTCAGCACGAGCACGGCATCCGGCTCGCTGAAGCCCGTCAGGTAGTGGAAGTAGCTGTCGAACCGGTACGGATAGTCCGTATCGCGGTTGCGCGGCACTTCGGGCGCGGTGGGGACGATGGCGACGCCGCCGCCGGCGGCACGCAGTGCGGCAAGCACGCGTTCACGGCGCTGGCGGTAGACGTCGACGGCGATGGCGGTATCGAGGGGCGCGTTCATTCGTGCGATTGTAGCGCCGCGGGACGCCGTGCGTGAGAGAGGGGGCGGGAAGCCGCCCTGGAAGGCCCGCGCGGCGGTTGTTGCAAACCATCCACAGGCCGTCCGGGCGATTTTCTGTCACGCGATGCTGGCCGGTTATGATCGGCGACAACGTATACTCTCGGCGGTTCCCTTAAAAAGGCAGATGATGAAATTAATCGGTTCGCTCAGCAGCCCGTACGTCCGCAAGGCGCGGATCGTGCTGGCTGAAAAGAAGATCGACTACAAGCTGGAGCTCGAGAACGTGTGGGCGCCGGAGACGGATATTCATGCATCGAATCCGCTCGGCAAGGTCCCGTGCCTCGTGATGGAGGATGGTGCCGCGGTGTTCGATTCCCGCGTGATCTGCGAATACGTCGACACGCTGTCGCCGGTCGGCAAGCTGATTCCGCCGTCGGGCCGCGAGCGCCTCGAGGTGCGCTGCTGGGAAGCGCTCGGCGACGGCGTGATCGATGCGGCAGTCGCGATTCGCATCGAACTGACGATGCGCGACGAGGCGCAGCGCAGCGCAAGCTGGATCGCGCGCCAGCAACGCAAGATCGACGACGGTCTCGTCGCGATGTCGCAGGGGCTCGGCGGCAAGACGTGGTGCGTCGGTAATCATTACACGCTCGCCGACATCGCCCTCGGCTGCGCGCTCGGCTATCTCGACTTCCGGATGCCCGAGCTCAACTGGCGCGATCGCCACCCGAACCTCGACAAGCATTTCGTGAAGCTGCAGCAGCGGTCGTCGTTCACCGATACGCTGCCGCAGAACTGAGCCGCACGCGACGCATTCAAGCATTCACGCGTTCACGCGTTCACGGATTCGGCAGACGAAAGAAAAGCGCCTTGCGGGGCGCTTTTCTTTTTGCCGGACCGCCCCGCAGCGGGGGCGATCGCCCGCATCATTCGATCGACGCGTACACGGCTTCGCCGAGCGTGAACGAATCGCTGCGCGCAATCGGCCACCACTTGTCGTACAGCGTAAAGCCGCAGGTGTTGCCGTCGAGCAGCGAGCCGGGCTTCAGGTACTTCAGCAACTGCGACATCAGCCGGACCTCGTGCGGTGCAATGCGCTGCACGATGTGATGCGCGCGCAGCTCCGACGGATGCGCGAGGCCGGCTGCCTGCACGAGCTCCTGCAGCGCGTGCAGCGTATTGCGGTGGAAGTTGTACACGCGATCGGCCTTGTCGGGCACGACGAGCGCGCGTTGGCGCACCGGGTCCTGCGTCGCGACGCCGGTCGGGCAGCGGCCCGTGTGGCAGGTCTGCGCCTGGATGCAGCCGACCGCGAACATGAAGCCGCGCGCCGAGTTCACCCAGTCCGCGCCGATCGCGAGCGTGCGCGCGACGTCGAACGCGGTGATGATCTTGCCGCTTGCGCCGAGCTTCACGCGATCGCGCACGCCGATCCCGACGAGCGTGTTGTGCACGAGCAGCAGCCCTTCCTGCAGCGGCACGCCGACGTGGTCGGTGAATTCGAGCGGCGCCGCACCGGTGCCGCCTTCCGCGCCGTCGACGACGATGAAGTCCGGCACGATGCCGGTTTCGAGCATCGCCTTCGCGATCCCGAAGAATTCCCACGGATGGCCGACGCACAGCTTGAAGCCGGTCGGCTTGCCGCCCGACAGCGTACGCAGCCGTTCGACGAATTCGAGCAGCCCGCGCGGCGTCGAGAACTCCGAGTGCGTCGCGGGCGAGATGCAGTCCTTGCCCATCGGCACGCCGCGCGTCTCGGCGATTTCCGGCGTGATCTTCGCGGCCGGCAGCACGCCGCCGTGGCCGGGCTTCGCGCCCTGCGACAGCTTCACCTCGATCATCTTGACCTGCGGATCGGCGGCCTGCTTCGCGAACTTGTCGGGGTTGAATGTGCCGTCGTCGTTGCGGCAGCCGAAGTAGCCGGACGCGATTTCCCAGATGATGTCGCCGCCGTTTTCGCGGTGGTACTTCGACAGCGAGCCTTCGCCCGTGTCGTGCGCGAACCCGCCTTTCTTCGCGCCGAGGTTCAGCGAGCGGATCGCGTTCGCGGACAGCGAGCCGAAGCTCATCGCCGAGATGTTGAAAATCGAAATGTCGTACGGTTGCGCGCGGTTCGCGCCGACGCGGACGCGGAAATCGTGGTTCGGCAGCTTCGTCGGCGCGAGCGAGTGGCTGATCCATTCGTGCGCGACGGCCTTCACGTTCAGCTCGGTGCCGTACGGGCGGTTGTCGGCGACGTTCTTCGCGCGCTGGTAGACGAGGCTGCGCTGCGCGCGCGAGAACGGCTTCTCGTCGGTGTCGTCCTCGACGAAATACTGGCGGATTTCAGGTCGGATGAATTCGAACAGGAAGCGGAAGTGGCCCCAGAGCGGGTAGTTGCGCAGGATCGCGTGGCGGTCCTGTTTCAGGTCGTACAGGCCGAGGGCGACGAGGGCGACGGGAATGATGATCCAGAACCAGGAAAGCACGTGGATCGAGGCGAGCGCGGCCGCGGCGACGAGCAGCAGGACGGCACACCACATCGCCAGATAGCGTCGTGAAAGCATGGGGACTCCTAGGGTCTATTCATGTATGGAACGCACATGCGAATGCCCGAAATCGCTCGCAGGGCAAGGAGTGAGGAGCGCCGTTTGGCCGAGCCAAACAAGAGACGAACGACGCCGCCATGCGGGCGATTTCGGGCATTCCCGTGGAATGAATTTGTAAATTTGGGGTTGCCACGAGAAGGGCCGCTCGCCGCGTTGCGCTCCTTGCGAATACGTCAGTATTCGCGGCGTCGCGCGCCTCGCGAGCGGCCCTTCTCGTGGCAACGCATGCGCGTTCCATACATGAATAGACCCTGCATCTTGAAATACCGCCATGCGTGCGCTGCGCGGCGGCGTGCCGGCCGCGGCGGAATCGTGTTCCGCCGGGGGCGGCGTGCCGCAAGTCTAAACCGAATATGTGTCAGCGTGCTTCGGCGAGCGCCCGCGCGGGGCCGCCCGCCGGCGCGGCCTGACCAGGCTGGCCGATGACTGCGGATTCGATGATCCCGCCGCCGAGGCAGATCTCGCCGTCGTACAGCACGGCCGACTGGCCGGGCGTGACGGCCCACTGCGCGTCGTCGAACGCGAGCGAGAAGCGCGCTTCGCCTGCCGGGCCGGGCGTGGCGGCGCCGAATGCGCACGCCGCGTCGGCCTGCCGGTAGCGGGTCTTCGCGCCGCATGCGAAGCCTTCGGCCGGCGGCTCGCCGGCGACCCAGCTCACGTTGCCGGCGACCAGCTCGCGCGCCAGCAGCCACGGATGATCGTGACCCTGCACGACGTACAGCGTGTTCGACGCGATGTCCTTCGCGGCGACGAACCACGGATCGCCGTTGCCGCTCTTGCTGCCGCCGAGGCCGATGCCCTTGCGCTGGCCGAACGTGTAGAACGCGAGGCCGATGTGTTCGCCGACGACCTTGCCGTCGGGCGTCTTCATCGGGCCCGGTTTCGTCGGCAGATAGCGGTTCAGGAAATCGCGGAACGGCCGTTCGCCGATGAAGCAGATGCCCGTCGAATCCTTCTTCTTCGCGTTCGGCAGCCCGATCTGCGCGGCGATCTCGCGCACCTTCGTCTTCGGGATCTCGCCGAGCGGGAACATCGTCTTCGACAGTTGCGCCTGGTTCAGCCGGTGCAGGAAGTACGACTGGTCTTTCGTATGATCGAAGGCCTTCAGCAGTTCGAAACGCCCGTCGCGCTCGCGCACGCGCGCATAGTGGCCGGTCGCGATCATTTCCGCGTCGAGCGACATCGCGTGATCGAGGAACGCCTTGAACTTGATCTCGGCGTTGCACAGCACGTCGGGGTTCGGCGTGCGGCCGGCCGAGTATTCGCGCAGGAATTCGGCGAACACGCGGTCCTTGTATTCCGCCGCGAAGTTGACCGCTTCCACGTCGATGCCGATCAGGTCGGCCACCGACACGACGTCGATCCAGTCCTGGCGCGTCGAGCAGTATTCGCCGTCGTCGTCGTCTTCCCAGTTCTTCATGAACAGGCCGACCACATCGTAGCCCTGTTCCTTCAGCAGCCACGCGGTCACCGACGAATCGACGCCGCCCGACATGCCCACTACTACACGGCGCTTGCTCATTTGTTGACCGCCTGACGTTCGAATGCTTCGGGGCGCGGCGCGACCGAATGCGTGTGCACGAAATCGAGCGGAATGCGCCGCCCGGCGAGGTAATCGTCGACGCAGCGCATCACCGCGGGCGAGCGATGGCGCTCGCCGCACGCGCGCAGTTCGTCGGCGGTCATCCACAGCGTGCGGACGATGCCGTCGTCGAGCGCATGGCCCGCGACCGGCTCGCCGGCCGTGCCGCAGAACGTGAAGCGCAGGTAGGTCGCGCCGGCGGTGCCGGGGCGGTCGTAGTGCGCGAGATAGACGCCGACGAGCGCGTCGGGCGTGAACGGGTGCGCGGTTTCCTCGAGCGTCTCTCGGATCACGGCGTCGGCCAGCGTTTCGCCGGCTTCGAGATGGCCTGCCGGCTGGTTGATGCGCAGGCCCGACGAGGTTTCTTCCTCGATCATGAGAAAGCGGCCGGCGTGCTCGACGAGCGCGGCGACCGTCACATGCGGGGTCCAGATTTCGGGTTTCATGGTTCGGCATTTTACCGGTTGCGCCCGAACGCTGCCGGTCGCTGCGCTAAACGAATCGGACCCTTTCAATTCGTCGGTCCCGCGGATACGCGGTGACACCGGCCGGGCCGGCATCGCCATCTCGCACGATCGTGCGGAGCGTGGGGGTACGGCCTTCGCTTTCGCCTAAAGTGAAAGGTGAATGCCGTCGCTCGTGAGCCGGTCGTCAGCCTGCCCGGCTCGTTGCGCAGTAGAAATCGCAGGAAACGAAAAACCGACGATGACGGAGGGACCGACGATGCATATTGGCGTGCCTGCCGAAACGCGGGCGAACGAGACGCGCGTGGCCGCGACGCCGGAAACCGTGAAGAAATACGCGGCGGCCGGGCATCGGGTCAGCATCGCGAAAGGGGCCGGCGTCGCCGCGAGTTATCCGGACGAAGCCTACGCGGCCGCCGGTGCCGAACTGACGGGCCAGTCAGCCGCTTTCGATGTCGACATCGTGCTGAAAGTGCAGGCGCCCACCGACGCCGAACTGCCGTTGCTCAAGCGCGGCGCCGTGCTGGTCGGCATGCTCGACCCGTTCAACGGCGAACAGGCGGCGCAGCTCGCCGCGGCCGGCGTGACGGCCTTCGCGCTCGAAGCCGCGCCGCGCACGACGCGTGCGCAGAGCCTCGACGTGCTGTCGTCGCAGGCGAACATCGCGGGCTACAAGGCCGTGCTGGTGGCCGCGGCGCTGTATCCGCGCTTCTTTCCGATGCTGATGACGGCCGCGGGCACCGTGAAGGCCGCGCGCGTGCTGATTCTCGGCGCGGGCGTCGCGGGCCTGCAGGCGATCGCGACCGCGAAGCGCCTCGGCGCGGTGATCGAGGCGTCCGACGTGCGGCCGGCCGTGAAGGAGCAGATCGAGTCGCTCGGCGCGAAATTCCTCGACGTCCCGTACGAAACCGACGAAGAGCGCGACGCTGCGCAGGGCGTGGGCGGCTATGCGCGCCCGATGCCGCCGTCGTGGCTCGGTCGCCAGGCCGCGCTCGTGCACGAGCGTGCGAAGCAGGCCGACATCGTGATCACCACCGCACTGATTCCCGGGCGCCCGGCGCCGACCTTGATCTCGGTCGAAACCGTGCAGTCGATGAAGCCGGGCTCGGTGCTCGTCGATCTCGCGGCCGGCCGCGGCCCGGAATTCGACGGCCGCAGGAGCGGCAACTGTCCGCTGACGGTCGCCGACCAGGTGATCGTGCATGACGGCGTGACGATCGCCGGCTACACGAATCTCGCGTCGATGGTCGCAGCGGACGCGTCGGCGCTGTACGCGCGCAACCTGCTCGACTTCATGAAGCTGATCGTCACGAAGGACGGCACGCTGAACATCGACCTGACCGACGACATCGTCGCCGCGACGCTCCTGTGCCGCGACGGCGAAGTCGCGCGCAAGTAGCCGGGAGAGGAGGCGACCATGGAAGTCATCAATCACACGGTGATCAACGTGATCATCTTCGTGCTGGCGGTGTACGTCGGCTACCACGTGGTGTGGAACGTCACGCCGGCGCTGCATACGCCGCTGATGGCCGTGACCAACGCGATCTCGGCGATCGTGATCGTCGGCGCGATGCTCGCGGCGGCGCTGACCGTCGGCGCGACCGGCAAGGTGTTCGGCACGCTCGCGGTCGCGCTCGCGGCCGTCAACGTGTTCGGCGGTTTCCTCGTGACGAGGCGCATGCTCGAGATGTTCCGCAAGAAGGCGCCCAGGCAGGCCGAGGGCGGCAAGGAGGGCGCGCGATGAGCATGAACGTCGTCACGCTGCTGTACCTCGTCGCATCGGTATGCTTCATCCAGGCGCTGAAAGGCCTGTCGAATCCGAAGAGCGCGCGGCGCGGCAACCTGTTCGGGATGGCCGGGATGGCCATCGCGATCCTCACGACGATCGCGCTGATCGTCAAGCAGGCCGAGTGGCTCGGCGCGAACCTGCCGCTCGGCATCGCGCTGGTGCTCGGCGCGCTGATCGTCGGCGGCGGCGTGGGGGCGTTCGTCGCCGCGCGCGTCGAGATGACGAAGATGCCGGAGCTCGTCGCGGCGATGCATTCGCTGATCGGCCTCGCGGCCGTGTGCATCGCGTATGCGGTGGTGTCGGAACCGGAAGCGTTCGGGCTCGTGCCGCAGGACGCGGTGTCGTCGGACTTCATCCCGTACGGCAACCGTGTCGAGCTGTTCATCGGCACGGTCGTCGGCGCGATCACGTTCTCCGGGTCGGTGATCGCGTTCGGCAAGCTGTCGGGCAAGTACCGGTTCCGGCTGTTCCAGGGCGCGCCGGTCGTGTATGCGGGCCAGCACCTGCTCAACCTGATGCTCGCGCTCGCGATGCTCGGCTTCGGCATCCTGTTCTTCGTCACGCAGTCGTGGCTGCCGTTCATCATCATGACGGCGATCGCGTTCGCGCTCGGCGTGCTGATCATCATCCCGATCGGCGGCGCGGACATGCCGGTGGTCGTGTCGATGCTGAACTCGTACTCGGGGTGGGCGGCGGCCGGCATCGGCTTCTCGCTGAACAACGCGATGCTGATCATCGCCGGTTCGCTCGTCGGCTCGTCGGGCGCGATCCTGTCGTACATCATGTGCCACGCGATGAACCGCTCGTTCTTCAACGTGATACTCGGTGGCTTCGGCGGCGAGGCGGCGGCCGGTGGCGCGGCAGGTGCGAAGGAGCAGCGGCCGGTGAAGTCGGGCTCGGCCGAAGACGCGTCGTTCATGCTCGGCAACGCGGAAACGGTCGTGATCGTTCCGGGCTACGGGCTGGCCGTGGCCCGTGCGCAGCACGCGCTGAAGGAGCTGACCGACAAGCTGGTCGAGAAGGGCATCGACGTGAAGTACGCGATCCATCCGGTCGCGGGGCGGATGCCGGGGCACATGAACGTGCTGCTCGCGGAAGCGGAAGTGCCGTACGAGATCGTGCACGAGATGGAGGACATCAACGGTGAATTCGGCCAGGTCGACGTGGTGCTCGTGCTCGGCGCGAACGATGTCGTGAACCCGGCCGCGAAGAACGATCCGGCATCGCCGATCGCGGGGATGCCGATCATCGAGGCGTACAAGGCGCGCACGGTGATCGTCAACAAGCGCTCGATGGCGGCCGGCTACGCGGGGCTCGACAACGATCTCTTCTACATGGACAAGACGATGATGGTGTTCGGCGATGCGAAGAAGGTCATCGAGGACATGGTGAAGTCGGTTGAATGACGCACGTGCCGGCGCCTGCTTCGATTCAAGGGGCAGCCTGACCGGACAGGCCCGACCGGCGCAAGCCGGCCGGGCCTTTTTCATGGCGCGACCAGATTCGCGACGCACGCGGCGATCGTGTCGCGGACGCGCACGATCGCCGGGTCGCGCTGCGTGCTCGTGCGCCAGCCGATTTCCACCGGGTAGTGCGGCAAGTCGACCGGGCAGGCGAGCGCGCGCAGCGGGGTCGATTGCGCGATCGCGCGCGCCGCGTGCGCGGGAATCGTCGCGACCGCGTCGGAGCCGGCGAGCAGGTACGGCAACGCGGCGAAATGCGTGGTCGACGCCGCGACGCGCCGCTTGTGGCCGAGCGGGGCCAGCGCCTCGTCGACGATCCCGATCACGCCGCCCGACGACACGAGCAGGTGGTCGCGCCGCAGGAAATCGGCGAGCGTCAGCGTGCGCGGCGCTCGCTCGCGGGTGGCCGGGTCGATCAGGCACGCATAGCCGCCCGTCGCGACTGCGCGCCGGCTGAGCCCGTTCGCCGAGAAGCCGCCGGATGCGATCGCGAGGTCGACGCCGTGGCGCAGCAACGCGTCGCCGGCGATGCCACTGTGCGTCTGCCGGAAGATCAGCCGGATGCCGCCGGCTTCCCGCGCGACGGCGTCGATCAGCGCGCGGCCGAGCGCGATCTCGAAGTCGTCCGACAGCCCGATCGAGATCGTGCGGCCGATGCGGTCGCCGCCGTCGGCCGCGATCGCGAGACTTTCGCGGCAGCGGTCGAGCGCGTCGGACAGGATCGGCTTCAGTTCGTCCGCGCGCGGCGTCGGCGCGAGCCCGCGGCCGGTGCGCACGAACAGCGGATCGGCATAGATCACGCGCAGCCGCGCCAGCGCCGCGCTCACCGCCGACTGCGTGAGACCGAGCCGCAGCGCCGCGCGGCTCGCGCCGCCTTCCTCGTACAGCGCCTCGAACACTTTCAGCAGGTTCAGATCGAGGCCGGCGATATCATCTGCATTCATGACACTTATCGTTCTATCGATTTGATCGATGACATCATATCGATAAAGATGGCGTTACCCCATTCACCGGAGACGCCTTCATGTCCACGTCAGTCATCGCCGCGCTGCAGATCGGCGCTTCGCCCGCCGGCACGCGCGCCACGCTCGACACGATCCTCGGCTACGAAACCGCGATCCGCGACAGCGGCGCGTCGCTCGTCGTGCTGCCCGAGGCCGTGCTCGGCGGCTATCCGAAAGGCGAGATCTTCGGCACGCGGCTCGGCTACCGGCTGCCCGAAGGCCGCGACGCGTACGCGCGCTACGCCGCGCAGGCGATCGACGTGCCGGGGCCGGAAACCGACGAGCTGGCCGCGCTGTCGCAGCGCACCGGTGCGAGCCTCGTGGTCGGCGTGATCGAGCGCGGCGGCAGCACGCTGTACTGCACGGCGCTGTTCTTCGATCCGCGCGACGGGCTCGTCGCGAAGCACCGCAAGCTGATGCCGACCGGCACCGAGCGGCTGATCTGGGGGCAGGGCGACGGCTCGACGCTGCCCGTCGTCGACACGGCCGCGGGCCGCGCGGGCGCCGCGATCTGCTGGGAGAACCACATGCCGCTGCTGCGCTGCGCGATGTATGCGAAGGGCGTGCAGATCTGGTGCGCGCCGACCGTCGACGAGCGCGACGTCTGGCAGAGCTCGATGCGGCATATCGCGCACGAAGGGCGCTGCTTCGTCGTCAGCGCGTGCCAGGTGCAGCCGTCGCCGCGCGCGCTCGGCATCGACGTGCCGGGCTGGGATCCGGAGCGGCCGCTGATCCGCGGCGGCAGCGTGATCGTCGGGCCGCTCGGCGACCTGCTGACGGAGCCGCTGATCGGCGAAGCCGGGCTCGTGACCGCGCGTATCGATACCGACGAACTCGTGCGGGCACGCTACGACTTCGACGTGGTCGGGCATTACGCGCGCCCCGACGTGTTCTCGCTGCACGTCGACGAGCGGCCGAAGCGGACGGTGGTGTTCGGCGGGTAGGGAACGATGGGCCGGGCGCCGCACGGCGGCCCGGAACATGAACGGCGGCGGCGCGCAACGCGCACGCCGTCGTGCCTCGTCAGCGCATCGGTGCTTCCGCGATCCGCATGTAGTCGGCGATCCGCCGTCCTTCCATGTCCGGAAACTGCTCGTGCACGATGATGTCGCCCATCCGCGCGATGTCGAAGGTGCGGAAATCGCCGCGCAGTTCGCACCACGCGCCGATCGTCCAGCGCCCGCCCCAGTAGACGAGCCCGAGCGGCCACACGCGGCGTTGCGAATGCGCGCCGAGCCGGTCGCGGTAGTCGAAACTGACGACGTGGTGCGTGTCGATGGCCTGGTGGATCGCGTCGACCTTCGCGCAAAACGTCTCGTCGATGTGGAACGACGGCGCGAACACCGGCAGGCGGTCGAGCGCCGTGCGTTTGTCGGCCGGCATCGCCGACGCGATCTTCGCGAGCGCCGAACGCGCGCCGCTTGCAAAGCGCGCACCGCCCCAGGTTTCGAGCATGCGTGCGCCGGTGGCGAGCGCGGCGAGCTCCTCGGCCGTAAACGTGAGCGGCGGCAGGCTCGCGTTGCGGTTCAGCCGGTAGCCGATGCCGGCTTCGCCTTCGATCGGCACCCCTGACAGTTGCAGGTCGCGCACGTCGCGATAGACCGTGCGCGGCGACACCGACAGCCAGTCGGCCAGCTGCTGCGCGGTCGTGAGACGACGCCCGCGCAACAGCTCGGCGATCTGGAACAGGCGGTCGGCACGGCGCGTCATGACGGCACCTCGATTCCAACGGCAGTGGGGACTTCGCGATGATAGCGCCGCGCGGGCCCGATGGCCGCTGCGCTCAGTGGCATTTCGGCGCGTGCAGGCCGACGCGGTTGCCTTCCGTGTCGATCAGGTAGCCGACGTAGCCGTAGTTGTTCGGCAGCTCGACGACCGAGCCCTGCACGACGCCGCCCGCGCGCTTCGCGCGTTCGAGCGCCGCGACGACCGATTCGCCGGCGTTCAGGTAGACGAGCACGCCGTTCGCGCTTGGCTTCAGCTGCTGCGGATCGAACACGATGCTGCCGCCCGTGCTCGATGCGTCGCGGTCGAACGTGGCCATCGGCACGCCGCCGATGACTGCGCGCTGCAGCGTCGTCTGCAGCACGGATTCGTAAAAGCGGATCGCCCGGTCGAAATCGAGGGACGGAATGTCGAACCACGCGATCGCGCGCTCGAGGGTGGGGGTGGCAGTGGCCGTTGCGGATGTCATGACGCGCTCCTAGTTGCGTGGTTTGTTGTTCGGGTTCGGTGCGGAAACCAGCCTTGCATTGCGCCGGGATTGCAGTGTGATCGCGGGCTGCTGACACCGTATTGTCAGTAGAGTTGTCACCCTTGACATGCAACCGTCTGGTTGCATAATACGGTCATTGACCCGGGAGTGGCATGGATCTCGTTTTCAAGGCGCTGGCCGATGCCACGCGCCGCCAGTTGCTTGATTTGCTGCACGCGAAAAGCGGGCAGACCCTGTCCGAGCTGTGCGACGGGCTTGCGATGAGCCGGCAGGCCGTGAGCAAGCATCTCGCGCTGCTCGAGGCCGCGAATCTCGTCGCGACGACGTGGCGCGGCAGGGAGAAGCTGCATTACCTGAATCCGGTGCCGATCCACGACATCGCGGAACGCTGGATCGGCAAGTTCGAGCGTCAGCGCCTGCAGGCGCTGGCGGATCTCAAGCGCGGGCTGGAAGCGGCCGGCGATCCTGGAGACAACGATGAGTAATCCCGCCTTTGTGTACGTGACGTTCATCGCATCGACGCCCGAGCGCGTGTTCGATGCGCTCACCAATGCCGAGCTGACGAAGGACTACTGGGTGCGGCACCGCAACGCGTCGCCCGACTGGCGGCCGGGCTCGCGCTGGGAACATCAGGACTACGACGATCCGTCACGGGTCGACATCGTCGGCGAAGTGGTCGAGAACGATCCGCCACGCAAGCTGGTCGTCACGTGGCGCACGCCGTCGGGGGAGGGTGAGGAGTCGCGCGTGACCTATCTCGTCGAGCCGCACGAGGGCGTCGTGAAACTGACCGTCATGCACGACGGGCTGGTGCCGGGCTCGGAGATGGATCGCGGGATTCGCGGTGGCTGGCCGGTCGTGCTGTCGAGCCTCAAGACGCTGCTCGAAACGGGGCAGGCGCTGCCGTTCACGATGGGGCGCTGGGAGTGCTCGAAGCACTGAAACGAAACGCCGCCGTTGCCGCGGGTGCGGTAACGGCGGCGTTCCGGTTGCCGGGCAGGGGGCGCACCAGCGGCCCCATCGCGACCATGACGCAGGTTACGCGTCGCCTTCCGGCGTGGCCGGGCGCGCCTTCACGCTGCCGGCGATCAGGTCGAAGCGGAACAGCCGGCATTCGAGCGCGCCGTTGAACAGCGGCGTCTTTGCCGATTCGCGCAGCCGCAGCTGGCCCGGCAGCGATCGGTCGGACGTCAGCAGGAACGCCTGCCAGCCCGTGAAGCGCTGCTTCAGCGCATCGCCGAGCGCGTTGAAGAACTCGCTGTCCGGTGCGTCGGTGTGGGTGCGGCGGAATGCATCGTCGTTGCCGCGGTTGCGGCCCGTCTCGCGCACCTCGCCGCGCGCGCTGCGGCCACGCACTTCGATCCGCTCGCCGTACGGCGGGTTCGCGAGGATGATGCCCGGGCCGTCGCACGGCGGCGTCATCCCGCGTGCGTCGACCTGCTTGAGCCATACCGACGGCACGCCTGCGCGGTCGAGGTTCGCGCGCGCCTTCTCGAGCATGTCGCCGGAGATGTCGCTGCCGTACACGCCGAGTGCGTCGCCGCGTTTGCCGCGCGCCGCGCGCTTCGCGTCCAAAGCCGGGACCTTCAGCCCCTGCCACGCGGTGATGTCGTATTGCTTGAGTTTCTCGAAGCCGAACCGGCGCTCGACACCGGGCGCCACGCCGAGCGCGATCTGCGCGGCTTCCGCGAGGAACGTGCCGCTGCCGCACATCGGGTCGTACAGTGCCGTGCCGGGCGTCCAGCCCGTCAGGCGCAGGATGCCGGCCGCGAGGTTCTCGCGCAGCGGCGCCGCGCCCTTGTCGAGACGCCAGCCGCGCTTGAACAGCGGCTCGCCCGACGTGTCGAGGTACAGCGTGCATTCGCCCGCCGTCAGGAACGCGAACACGCGCACGTCCGGCGCACCGGTGTCGATGCTTGGGCGCGCGCCGGTCTTGTCGCGCATCCGGTCGCAGATCGCGTCCTTCACGCGCAACGTCGCGAATTCGAGGCTCTTCAGCGGCGACTTGATCGCGGTGATGTCGACGCGCAGCGTCTGCGTCGCCGCGAACCAGCGCTCCCACGGCTGCTCGAGCGCGAGCGCGTAGACGTCCTGCTCGTTGCGGTACGCGCGGTGCGCGATCTTCAGCAGGACCCGGCTCGCGATCCGCGAATGGAGGTTCGCGGCCATGCCGGCGGCCCAGCCGCCGCTGAAGTGGACGCCGCCCGGCACCTGCGCGCCCGCGGTGAACGGCGCGCCGTTCAGGTGGCGGCCGGCGATTTCGGCCAGCTCGGCGGCAAGCGCC
>NZ_JAAGPE010000173.1:0-21653 GCF_017104605.1 Burkholderia sp. Ac-20384
TACCGTCGACGCACCCAGCGCTTCGCGCGCCGACGCGCGGCGCGCGGCGTCACGATCGGCGCTCACCGCCCGGCTCCCGGCTCGACGCCGCCGGTACGCGACGCGACCGCCAGCTCCTCGCCGAAACAGCGCTGGTAATACTCGGCGACGACCGGCCGCTCGGCGTCGTCGCACTTGTTCAGGAACGTGAGCCGGAACGCGAGCGCCGGATCGCGGAAGATCTGGCAGTTCTCGGCCCAGTTGATCACCGTGCGCGGCGACATCAGCGTCGACAGGTCGCCGGTCGCGAAGCCGTTGCGCGTCAGTTCCGCGAGGCTCACCATCGATTCGAGCAGCGGGCGGCCGGCTTCATCCGCGAGTTCCGGCACGCGCGCGCGCACGATGCCGATCTCCTCGTCGCGCGGCAGGTAGTCGAGCGTCGCGACCACGTTCCAGCGGTCCATCTGCGCGTGGTTGAGCATCTGTGTGCCGTGGTAGAGCCCGTTCAGGTTGCCGAGGCCGACCGTGTTCGCGGTCGCGAACAGCCGGAACGACGGATGCGGATGGATCACGCGGTTCTGGTCGAGCAGCGTGAACTTGCCGTCGCGCTCGAGGATCCGCTGGATCACGAACATCACGTCGGGCCGCCCCGCATCGTATTCGTCGAAGATCAGCGCGACCGGGCGCTGCAGCGCCCACGGCACGATCCCTTCCTGGAACTCGGTCACCTGCACGTCGTCGCGCACGACGATCGCATCCTTGCCGACGAGATCGAGCCGGCTGATGTGGCCGTCGAGGTTCACCCGGACGCACGGCCAGTTCAACCGTGCCGCGACCTGCTCGATATGCGTCGACTTGCCGGTGCCATGCATCCCCTGCACGAGCACACGGCGGTTGCACGCGAAGCCGGCGAGGATCGCGAGCGTGACGTCCGGGTTGAAACGGTATGCGTCGTCGATATCGGGCACGTGATCGTCGCGCGTGCTGAACGCGGGCACCATCAGGTCCGAATCGAACCCGAACCGTTCGCGGACCGACACCATGCAGTCCGGCTTGTTCGCTACCCCATCCATTGCGTTACGCTCCTGTCGTTGCGTCGTGCGCAGGCGTCGATCGTCGCGCCGCGCCTGTCTTGTTTACGGAACGATTCGTTCCGTTGCTGAAAATACGGTCCGGTTCAACGGCCCCGCCGCCCCGCGCGGCCGGCCTGCCGAACCGTTCGGTACAATGGCCGCAATCCAGTTTCCGGAACGCCTGCCATGCTGCCCGCGGATACGCCCACGCTGCGCGCCTTCGCGCTGCTCGAACATCTCGTCCAGGCCGGCGATGCCGTATCGCTCGCCGATCTCGTGCGCGAAGTCGATATCCCGAAGGCGTCGCTGCACCGGATGCTCGCGTCGCTCGAAGCCGGCGGCCTCGTGATCCGCGAGCCGGGCCGCAAGAACGCGTACGCGATCGGCCCGCGACTCGCCCGGCTCGGCACCGGCGTGATGCTGCATGCGGGCGCGCGCCGGCTGCGCCACGCGATCCTCGAACGGCTCGTCGCCGATCTCGGCGAAACCTGCAACCTGACCGCACTGCACGACACGGAAGTCGTCTATCTCGACCGCGTCGAGGCCGACTGGCCGCTGCGGCTCGACCTGAAACCCGGCTCGCGCGTGCCCGCGCATTGCAGCGCCAGCGGCAAGCTGCTGCTCGCGCTGCTGCCGCGCGACGAACGCGCCGCGCTGGTGCACGCACTGGCGCTGCCGCGCTACACGCCGAACACGATCTCCGATCCCGAGCTGCTCCAAGCCGAACTCGACCGCACCGCGCACAAGGGCGTCGCGATCGACAACGAGGAATTCGTCGCGGGCATCGTGTGCATCGCGGCACCGATCGTCGGCGACGACGGCGCGTGCATTGCCGCGGTCGCCGTGCATGCACCCGTGTCGCGCGCGCCGCTGTCGCGACTCCTCGACCACGTGCCGCGTTTGCAGGAAGCGGCGCGCGCGCTCGCGGAAACGTTCTAGTTCCCGCACGGCGTGGCGGCGCACACGCCACGTCATGACGCGCGCTGGTAGTAGATGTTCTGCGGATGCCGCGCATCCGCGAAGAAGAACCAGCGTTCCGCGACCAGCCCCGCATACTGGATCACGAATGCCGCGCCAAGCGCGACGGTTGCCGCGACCGACGTCGGCGAGAGCGCAAGCGCGCCCGCGCCCGTCAGCACGAACGGCACCGCGAATGCGCCGATCAGGAAGCCGGCCTTCACCGCGCGCAGCGTGCCGTTGCCCTGCCCGTGAAAGAACTCCCGCGTATTGAACGCGCTGGCCGTGAAGCCGCGCGACTTCTGCTCGACCTTGTCGCTGCGGATCCCGGTCGCGCTCTGCACGGTCGACTTCGGCCGCAGCCGCGCATTGCGTGCGAGCGACGCGAGCCGTGCCACACCACCCGCGAGCGTCAGCACGCAGGCGGCCACCGCGAGCCGGCCGACCAGCGAAGGCGCGAGCCACGCTGCGCACGCCGTCGCCAGCGTGCAGCCCGACGCGCAGCCGAGCAGCACGAAGTTCACGAGCGTCAGCGGGCTCGCCCATTCCTGCAGGAAGCGCAGGCACGCATAGATCATCGCGGTGCACACGAACAGCGCGACGCTCGCGAGCGCACCCACTGCGCCGATCAGCAACGTGCCGGGCCAGCCGAACAGGTGCGCCGCGCCATACGCGAACGCGCACGCGAGAAACACCGGCAGCGCGATGCATTCGCGCGACAGCCACGACGTGCGCCACATCGCGATCGCGCGCCATGCGCGTTCGGGGTGGCCGAGATGGAAGAACGACGCCAGCAGGCCGAGTGCGCCGAGCGCCACCGACAGCGCGGCGCCCGTCACGTAGAACGCGGCGGCCACGTCGACGCCGGCCAGTCGCGCCAGCGCCTCGACGATCACGAGCGTCAGCAGCAGGCCCTGTGCGGCACCGCACAGCGTGGTGAGGAAAACGACCGAAAAGGCTGGGCGCATGGGGACTCCGTGTGTTCGTATGAGTGAAGGGCTTCGCGCTCAGCGCTGCGTCGCGAGCGACACGAGATCGATGTCGCCGCGTGCCGCGCGGGCCTCGAACGATGCGTCCTCGTCGCGGCCATTCGACCCGCTGCCGCACCCGCCGCTGCTCCCGCACCCGCACGACGATTCGGTCTTCACGCGCGGCAGGTAATGGTTCGACGGCCGCGTGTCCCATTCCGGCATCAGCTGATAGCCGCCGCGTTCGCGGATCGCGCGCGACACCTCCGACTCCGGATCGTGCACGTCGCCGAACAGCCGCGCCGACGTCGGGCACGCGAGCACGCAGGCCGGCTTCCGGTCGCGTTCGGGCAACGCCTGGTTGTCGATGCGGTCCGCGCACAGCGTGCACTTCGTCATCTCCTTGCGGCCTTCGTCGAGCTCGCGTGCGCCGTACGGGCACGCCCACGCGCAGTACTTGCAGCCGATGCACTTGTCGTAGTCGACCAGCACGATCCCGTCCGACTTGCGCTTGTAGCTCGCACCGGTCGGACAGACGGGCACGCACGGCGGATCCTCGCAGTGCAGGCACGATTTCGGGAAGTGGATCGTGTCGGTCATCGGGAACACGCCCGCTTCATAGGTCTGCACGCGGTTGAAGAACGTGCCGGACGGATCGTCGTCGTACGGGCGCATATCCGCGAGACTGCCGGCTTCGCCCGACGTGTTCCATTCCTTGCAGCTCGTCACGCAGGCATGGCAGCCGACGCACACGTTCAGGTCGATGACGAGGGCCATCTGGGTCATGGTGGTGCTCCTTCGATCAGCGATCTTCAGACTTCGGGCCGGCCGACGTCGCGCGCCGCAGCCGCGCGGCGAATGCGCCGGTTCCCGCGAAATACGCCTGCACGCGCTGCAGCACGCGCGGCGTGCCCGGCAGCGCCGGCATCGGCGCGAACTGCGGCAAGGTCGTCGCCGCATCGGCTTCGGCCGGATAGATCCGCACCTGCACGTCGTACCAGCCGGCCTGCCCCGTTATCGGATCGGAGTTCGACATCCGCGCACCGCCGCGTGCCGCATCCGGCAACTCGTCGGTGATCACGTGGTTCAACAGGAAGCCGCGCTGCGACTCGCCCGCCTGCGGCCCGAGGTTCCACGCGCCGGCCGCCTTGCCGATCGCGTTCCAGGTCCACACGGTGCCGGGCTCGACCGCTTCGCTGTAGCGCGCGCGGCAACGCACCTTGCCCCACGGCGATTCGACGTAGATCCATGCGCCGTCTTCGATCTGCTGCGCGGCGGCCGTCACCGGGTTCACGAACAGGTGGTTCTCGCCGTGGATCTGCCGCAGCCATGCGTTCTGCGAATCCCACGAGTGGTACATCGCCATCGGCCGCTGCGTGATCGCCGCGAGCGGATAGCGGCCCGCGTCGGTCAGCCCACTTTCGAGCGAGCGATGCCAGAACGGCAGCGGATCGAAATAGCGCGCGATGCGCTCGCGCAGATGGTCGGGCGGCTGGCGGCCCGACGTGCGGCCCTGCGCGGCGAGCCGGAATTTCTGCATCACGTCCGAGTAGAGCTGGATCACGATCGGCACGCCGAACTTGCGCATCCCGTTGTCGACCGCCCACTGCATGTACGGGCCGTTGCAGTTGCGCATGTATTGCAGCGGTTCCGGCAGCCGATGGTGGTACACGCAGTTGTTCTCCGCATAGCGCTTCCACTGGTCGGGGTTCGGCTCGCCGACGACGGCCTTGTCGCCGTCCTTGCCGCGCCAGCCGATCAGGAAGCCGGTGCCCGAATCGGGCGCGGTCTGGAAGTTGATGACGAAATCCGGATAGTCGCGGTACTTGCGCTGCCCGTCCGCGGTCGTGAAGGCCGGAAACTTCAGCCGGCTCGCGAGCTCGATCAGCACTTCCTGGAACGGCTTGCATTCGCCGGTCGGCGGCACCACGGGCACGCGCACCGAGTCGACCGGCCCGTCGAATTCGGAAATCGGCCGGTCGAGCACCGACATCACGTCATGCCGTTCGAGGTAGGTTGTGTCGGGCAGGATCAGGTCGGCGAACGCCGTCATCTCCGACGCGAACGCATCGCACACGACGAGGAACGGGATCCGGTATTCGCCGTCGTCGCGCTTGTCGACCAGCATCTTGCGCACTTCCGTCGTGTTCATCGACGAATTCCACGCCATGTTGGCCATGAAGATCAGCAGCGTGTCGATCGGATAGGGATCGCCGCGCCACGCATTGGTGATCACCGAATGCATGAGCCCGTGCACCGCGAGCGGGTATTCCCACGAGAACGCCTTGTCGAGCCGCGCGGGCGTGCCGTCCGGATGGACGAACAGGTCCTCGGGGCCCGCGGGCCAGCCGAGCGGGCCGGTCGCGAGCGGCGTGTTCGGCCTGATCTGGGCCGGGTCGTTCGGCGGTTTCGCCGACGGCGGCACCGCGCGCGGATACGGCGCCTTGTGCCGAAAGCCCCCTGGCCGGTCGATCGTGCCGAGCAGCGACATCAGCACGGCGAGCGCGCGGATCGTCTGGAAGCCGTTCGAATGCGCGGCCAGCCCGCGCATCGCATGGAACGCGATCGGCACGCCCTTCACCGATTCGTGTTCCTTGCCCCACGAATCGGTCCAGCGCACCGGCAGCTCGATCGCGTGGTCGCGCGCCACCGTCTCCATCTCGCGCGCCAGGCGGCGAATCGTGTCGGCCGCGATGCCGGTGATGTCGGCCGCCCATTCGGGCGTGCAGTCGGCCACCTGTTCGCGCAGCAGCGTAAACGACGGCGCGACGGGCGTGCCGTCGTCGAGCGTATAGCGGCCGTCGAGCGCCGGCTCCGCGCCTTCCGTGTGATGCAGCACCGCGCGGTTCGTCTTCGTGTCCCACCACATCCGGTTCTGCGGATACAGCGCATTGACCTCCGGCGCGCCGGCGTCGCGCACGAACAGCCCGAACGTGTCGGCGCCGTCGCGCTGGTCGACCAGCTCGGCCGCGTTCGTGAAGCGCGACACGAATTCGAGGTCGAACGCGTTGCGCGCGATCAGCTCGTGCATCAGCGCCATGAACAGTGCACCGTCGGTGCCGGGGCGAATCGGAATCCATTCGTCGGCAATCGCCGCGTAGCCGGTGCGCACCGGATTGATCGCGATGAAGCGGCCGCCCGCGCGCTTGAACTTGCCGAGCGCGATCTTCAGCGGATTCGAATGGTGGTCTTCCGCGGTGCCGATCATGAAGAACAGCTTCGCGTTGTCGAGATCGGGCCCGCCGAATTCCCAGAACGAGCCGCCGATCGTGTAGATCATCCCGGCCGCCATGTTCGCCGAGCAGAACCCGCCATGCGCCGCATAGTTCGGCGTACCGAACTGTTTCGCGAACAGGCCGGTGAGCGCCTGCATCTGGTCGCGGCCGGTGAACAGCGCGAAGCGCTTCGGATCGGTGGCGCGCAGGTGCGCGAGGCGCTTTTCGAGCACGTCGAACGCGACCTCCCACGACACCGGCTCGAACTGCGCGTCGCCACGCTCGGCGCCCGGCTTGCGCATCAGCGGCTGCGTGAGCCGCGCCGGCGAATACTGCTTCATGATCCCCGACGAACCTTTCGCGCAGATGACGCCCTGGTTCAGCGGATGCGCGGGATTGCCGTCGATGTAGCGCACCTCGCCGTCGCGCAGGTGCACGCGGATGCCGCAGCGGCACGCGCACATGTAGCACGTCGTCGTCTTGATCTCGGCCTGCTCGTCCCGCTCGCGTGCCCGATGTTCCATCGTCTGTCCTCGTTCGCGGATTCGCGGATGAGGGCGCGCCCGCCGGGGCGCACCCGTGAATCGGTTCATCCATGCTATGCCGGCACGCGGCCGACATAAAGTCGCATCCTCTGATCGGTGCTATCGGTCGGCCCGATAGTTGCCCCGGCCATCCATCGGCTCGGGCCGGAACCCGCATGCGCGAAGGCCCGGCTTGCGGGCCGGGCCTGCTGCGTCATGCATTACCGCGCATTACACGCATCACCGCGGCGGATAGGCGAGCAGTTCGCTGTCGTCGAGATGCTCGCGGCGGCTGCGGCGCGTGAGCCCGTAAGCGACGACCAGCACGCCCAGGCTGGCGACACCGAGCCACAGCGGCTTGCGCTGGTCCGGGATGAATGCCATCGCGACGAGGATGCCGACCATGCCGATGATCGCGACCCAGGTGAGGTACGGATACGCCCACATCTTGACGCGCAGCTTGCTGGCGGCCACCGGGTCGAGACGCTTGCGCAGGCGCAGTTGCGAGAACGCGATCAGCACGTACACGAACAGCGCGACGGTGCCGTACGAATTGACGAGGAACGCGAACACGGTATCGGGCGACACGTACGACATCACGACCGACACGTAGCCGAACACCGTGCCGAGCAGGATCGCGCGCACCGGCACGCCGCGCTTGTTGACCTTCGCGAGCGCGGCCGGCGCATCGCCATGACGGGTCAGCGCGAACAGCATCCGCGACGCCGCATAGAGGCCCGAGTTGAGCGCGGACAGCACCGCCGTCAGCACGATCGCGTTCATCACGTTGGCGGCAGCGGGCAGGCCCATCACTTCGAGCGCGCTCACGTACGGCGTGGCCATCTGATGCGAATTCCACGGCACCAGTGCGACGACGAGCGCCACCGAGCCGACGTAGAACACCAGCACACGCGTGATCACCGAATTGGTGGCTTTCGCAACCGCCTTCGCCGGTTCCTTGGCCTCGGCTGCCGCGATCGTGACGATCTCGGCGCCGAAGTAGAAGCCGGTCGCCGCGACCGCCCCGCTCATCACCGGCCCGATGCCGAGCGGCATGAAGCCGCCGTGACCGAGCAGCGTCGGCAGCACGGACGTCGTGTGCATCGACGCGGGCCACAGGCCGAGCACGTAGAGGCCGCCGAGGAACAGGAACACGATGATCGCGCCGACCTTGATCGACGAGAACCAGAATTCGAACTCGCCGTAGCTGCCGACCGAGATCAGGTTCGTGAGCGTCAGCACGACCAGCAGCGCCAGGCTGATGATCCACGCGGGGGTATCCGGCAGCCAGAACTGGATCAGCTTGGCGCCGGCCACCGCTTCGAGCGCGACGACGATCACCCAGAAATACCAGTACATCCAGCCGGTCAGGAAGCCCGCCATCTTGCCGGGGCCGCGCCAGTTGCCGAACGCGAGCCGCGCGTATTCGTAGAACGAACCGACGGCCGGCATCGCGCAGGCCATCTCGCCGAGCATCCGCATCACGAGCACGACGAGCCCGCCGGTGATCAGGAACGACAGGATCGCCGCCGGCCCGGTCTGCTGAATCACCACGCCGCTGCCGACGAACAGCCCGGCACCGATCACGCCGCCAAGCGCGATCATCGTCATGTGGCGCTGCTTGAGTCCACACTTCAGGTCACTCTGATTCGAGGGTTGCATGTCTTCTCCATATCCAGTTGTCCGGACGCCGCCCGTACGCCACCGTCGGGTGAGCGCGGGCGCCGCCGGCGACGGCGCGTGCAGGGGCGCCTGCAGCCCCGGCCGCACGGATTTCTGTTGCTTTTATTGTGTTGGACGACCCGGCGCGCACTGCGTCGCGCCGGGCGATATGCGCTACGTTCAGGGCTTTTCGTCGTTCCTGAAATACGACAGGTAGAGCATCCGTTGCCCGATACGCCGGAACGGCGCGAACGGGTGGCCTGGCAGCGGCGACGTGAAGATCGGCAGCGTCTGGCGTGCGCCCTTCCCCGCGATCTGCTCGGCCAGCCGGCGGCCGGCCTGCTGCGAATACGACACACCATTGCCGCCGTAGCCGAGCGCGTAGTACACCGACTGCCGCGGGTCCGGCTGGCACACGCGCGGCATCATGTCGTGGCTGACGTCGACCCAGCCCCACCATGAATAATCGATCTCCACGCCGCGCAGCGCGGGAAACTTGCGCCCCATCCCTTCCTTCAGCAAGTCGAAGTGGCGCGGGTTCGGCGCATCGTCACCGGTGATCGCGCTGCGGCTACCGATCTGCAAGCGGCGATCGGGCAGGAAACGGTAGTAGAAGCGCAGCGTGCGCGTATCGGTCAGCACTTGAGTCGTGCGGAAATTGCACGCGTCGATCTCCGCGTCGGTGAGCGGGCGCGTGACCATCGAGTTCGACAGGATCGGCATCACCTTGCTGCGCAGCGACGGATGCAGCGTCTGCGCCGTGTACGCACCGGTCGCGATGCCGACCGCGCGGGCCCGCACGACGCCGCCAGGCGTGCGCAGGTGGTGCACGCCGTCGATCGTCTCGAAGCCGAGCACGGGGCTGCTCGTATGCACCTTCGCACCGGCTTCGCGCGCGAGACGCAGGTAGCCGAACGCGAGCTTCAGCGCATGGATGCCGATGCCTTCCGGCTCGTGCAGCGCGCCGGCCGCCTCGTGATCGTTGATGAATTCGCGGCGGAAGGTGTCGGCGCTCAGCAGCTCGGACGGATAGCCGAACACGTCCTTCCACACCTTCGCTTCGGCCGCGAGCTTGGCCATGATGCGCGGCCGGTGGGCGATCAGGAAATGGCCGCCCGGCTGCGGATCGCAGTCGATTTCCGACACGAGCGACTTGAAGTTGTCGAAGCCCTCGAGGATCTCTTCGTGCATCTTCAGCGCGACGTCCTTGCCCCAGCGCTCGATCCACTGCGAGCGCGACAGCCGGCCGGATGCGTTCTGCCCCTGCCCGCCGTTGCGGCTGCTGCAGCCCCAGCTCGTGCGGTTGGCTTCGAGCACGACGGCCTTGATGCCGTGGTCCCGAGCGAGGCACAGCGCGGTGGCGAGGCCCGTGTAGCCGCCGCCGATGATCGCGACGTCGACATCGAGATCGCGCGTGACGGGGCCGTCGTCGGGCGGCGGGGTGCCGGCCGTCGCGACCCAGTAGGTCGGCGCGTACTGCTTGCCGCATCCGGGCCCCGGCGACACGAGCGGATCGTAGGTCGGGTCGTAACGCGTATCGTTGGCCCGGCCGCCGGCAAAGCCGCTCGCGGACCGTTCGATGGTAGGGGTCGACATGCTCAGACCTCCGACGCGGGCTTGCCTGCCGCGCCGCAACGGGCGCGCGAGGCGATTCGACTGACTGATGCGAGGCGCACGCTCGCCGCACGGGCGAATGCTGCCGACTGCCTGTTGGTCATGCCTGTCTCCTGATCGTTCTCTTCGGGTCGATCGTGTGCAGATGCTTCAATGCGGCGATCTGTCGAGGAAAGTGTAGGCAGGCCGATTTTTCGCAGGTAGGGCCAGTGGACCGGATTCGCTTGGACCAGCGTGTGGGGGCGCCGAACGGCTGGTAACAGCCGGCGACAGGTGGGCGCCCTCGGTCAAACAGGATCGGCGGCGTGGGCGCGACGCCACCGGGCGATCGGGACGCTGAACGGCGGGCAACATCGGGCGGACGGCAGACGGAGTCGAACGGCAAGGGTCAGCGGCGTGGGCACGACGCGACCGGACGACCGGGACACCGAACCGCGGGCGACAGCGCACGACCGGCAGACGGCGTCGGTCGGCGGCACAGGTATGACACCACCGAAAGACCACGCCGCCGATACGACCCCACGCCGCGCCCCGCCCCATCCATCCCGCCCGCCGTCACATCGCGCGCACCACGATGCCGTCCACGCCGCCGCGTTTCTCGATCGCTCGCACGGACACGATCGACAGGAGTGCAGACAACATCACGTAAACCCCGACAAGCCAAGGCGCCCCGCCGTTCACGCGCAGCAACGCGGTCGCGACGATCGGCGTGAGGCCGCTCGCGAAGATGCCCGACACCTGGTAGACGAACGAGATGCCCGTGTAACGCACGTTCGCGTCGAACAGCTCCGCGAACAGCGCGGCTTCCGGCCCGTACGCCATCGCGTAGAAGATCCCGAACGGGATCACCAGCGCGAGCCACACGGCGAGCAGGTTCGTCGATTGCGTCTGCAGCAGCCAGAACGCGGGCAGCACCGACAGCCCGCACAGCGTCGCACCCCACCGGTACACGCGTGCACGGCCGAGCCGGTCCGACAGGCTGCCGAACACGGGGATGAACACGCACATCACGACCGCCGCGCTCATCACGCCGAGCAGCGCGTCGCCGCGCGAGATCGACAGGTTGCGCGTCATGTAGCCGATCGAGAACACCGCGAACACGTTGAAGAACACGCCGTCGATATAGCGTGCGCCCATTCCGAGCAGGATCGCCTGACGATAGTTGGCGAGCAGCTCGACGACCGGCAGCTTCGTGTCGCGCCGCTGGCGCTTGAGCGCGACGAACTCGGGCGTATCGGCCACGCGCGTGCGGATGTAGAAGCCGACCGCGACCAGCAGCAGCGACGCCGCGAACGCGACGCGCCAGCCCCATGCGAGGAACGCGGCGTCCGGCAGCGCACGCGACAGCGCCGCGACCACGCCGGCCGCGAGGCACAGCCCGATCGCGAGCCCGATCTGCGGCAGGCTCGCATACAGCCCGCGCCGGTGCGGCGGCGCGTACTCGTAGGCCATCAGCACCGCGCCGCCCCACTCGCCGCCGAGGCCGATGCCCTGCAGCACGCGCAGCGTCAGCAGCAACACCGGCGCCCACATGCCGATCTGCGCGTAGGTCGGCAGGAATGCGACGCCGGCCGTTGACACGCCCATGATCAGCATCGTCAGGATCAGCGCGGACTTGCGCCCGACGCGGTCGCCGAGATGGCCGAACAGCAAGCCGCCGAGCGGCCGCGTGACGAAGCCGACCGCGAACGTCGCATACGCGAGCATCGTCGATACGAACGCGTCGCCGGACGGAAAGTACTGCTTGTCGAACACGATGCCGGCGACCACGCCGTACAGGAAAAAGTCGTACCACTCGACGGTCGCGCCGATCACGCTGGCCGCGGCCACGCGTCGGACGACCCGGGAATCGATTGCCATGCGAGCTTCTCCAGGTAAGGATGCGCCGCAACCTGCCCCGGCGCCTTGCCGGCGGGGGCATCGATGAACGCGCGGCGGCCGTCCGGGCGCAGGAGCACGGGCCACGCGGGTGATGCGTGGCGACGCCCTACGCGAGCGCCTCGGCGGCCGGCGCGACGCTGTGGCCGCGATCGGCCGCGCGCGCGTCCTCGAGGATCATGTCGGACGCCTTCTCGGCGACCATCACGATCGGCACGTTGGTATTGCCCGATACGAGGGTCGGCATGATCGAGCAGTCGACCACGCGCAACCCGCGCGTGCCATACACGCGCAGCCGCTCGTCGACGACCGCGAGCGGATCGCTCGCGACGCCCATTTTCGCGGTGCCGGACGGATGAAAGATCGTCTGTCCGTATTCCCGGCAGAACTCGAGCAGTTCGTCGTCAGTTTGCGCGTCCGCGCCCGGCCGCACCTCGCGCTTCATCAGCGGCGCCATCGGCTCGGTGGCCGCGACGCGTCGCGCGAAGCGCACGCCGGCCACGGTCGTGCGGCGGTCGCGCTCGGTGTCGAGATAGTTCGGCTGGATCGACGGCGCGTCGCGCGCATCGTCGGTGCGGATGCGCACGGAGCCGCGCGATTCGGGCCGCAGCTGGCAGATCGAATACGTGCAGCCGGGAAACGGATGCACGCTGCCGCCCGCCGAATCGGCCGACAGCGTCGAGAAATGGAACTGGATGTCGGGCGTCGCCGATTCGTCCGGCAGCGCACGGCAGAACATCCCGCCCTGGTTGATGCCGATCGCGAGCGGGCCGCCGCGGAACAGCGCCCATTGCAGCCCCATCTTCGCGCGGCCGACCCACGAATGCAGTTCGTCGTTGGTCGTGATCGGCTTCGTCACTTCGTAGATCAGACGAATCTGCAGATGGTCCTGCAGGTTCTCGCCGACGCCCGCGCGATCGGCGACGACCGGAATCCCGTGCCGGTCCAGCAGCGCGGCCGGCCCGACGCCCGACACTTGCAGCAGTTGCGGCGACTGCAGCGCGCCGGCCGCGAGAATCACCTCGCGCAACGCACGCACCTCGTGAACCTTGCCATGCTGGACGTAACGCACGCCGGACGCCTGCGCGCCGTCGAACAGCACCTTCAGCGCCTGCGCATCGGTTTCGACATGCAGGTTCGGGCGCCCGCGCGCGGGCTTCAGGTAGGCCACCGCCGTCGAGCAACGCAGCCCGTTGCGCGTGGTGAGCTGGTAGTAGCCCACGCCTTCCTGGTCCCCCGTGTTGAAATCGTCAACCGTGCGCACGCCGAGCCGGTTCGACGCGGCCAAGAACGCATCGACGAGTTCGTGCCGCTGCCGGATCGCCGACGCCCACAGCGGGCCGCCGGTGCCGCGTGTCGGCCCTTCTCCGAGCGTGTTGTGTTCGAGCTTGCGGAAATACGGCAGGCACTCGCGCCAGCTCCAGCCGCGATTGCCGAGCGCGGCCCAGTGGTCGTAATCCTGCTGCTGCCCGCGCACGTAGATCAGCCCGTTGATCGAGCTGCAGCCGCCGAGCGTGCGGCCGCGCGGCCAGTACAGGCGGCGGTTGTGCATGTTCGGATCGGGATCGGTGTGGAAGCCCCAGTTGTACACGGGGTGGAACATCGTCTTGCCATAGCCGATCGGCACGTGGATCCACATGTAGTTGTCGGCGGGGCCGGCTTCCAGCAGGCACACCGTATGGCGGCCGCCGTCGGACAGCCGGTTGGCGAGGACGCAACCGGCCGATCCCGCGCCGACCACGACATAGTCGAAGCTGCGTGTCATTCCGTGTCTCCGTTCCGGGGTATTGGAAAAATCCGGTATGTTTCGTCCAAATTTATTGAGCACACGGAACGCGTACAAGCCGATTTATTGTCCACGCCGCGAATGTGGTACAAAAACCGTTCAATTCGTTTCATTTCCATCGCACACACCATCCCGGGACGCACGCCGATCCCGACGGAGGAGACACATGCGCGAAACCGCCCCCGCGCCGCCCGATGGCGCGCCCGCCGACGATGCGCGCGTCCTGCGCGCCCTCGCGGTGCTCGAAGCGCTCGCGTCGGCCGGCCAGCCGGTCACGCTGTCGCAGCTCGCCACGCGGCTGCACATTCCGAAGGCGACGCTGCTGCGGCTGATCGAATCGCTCGAAACGCGCGGCTACGTGATCCACATGCCCGACTCGCGTGGCCACGACCGCGGCATCGCGCTCGGCCCGCGCGCCGCGCAGTTCGCGCTCGCGGCCCTGTCGAACAACACGTTCACGCGCGGCTGCCGGTCGGTGCTGCGTGCGCTCGTCGACGTGCTCGGCGAAACCTGCAACCTCACCGCGCTCGATGGCGACACGGTGCTGTACGTCGAACGCGTCGAGACGACCGAGCCGTTGCGGCTCGAAATGCGGCCCGGCATGCGCGTGCCGCTGCATTGCACGGCGAGCGGCAAGCTGTTCCTGTCGCAGATGAATGCGCTGGAGCGCAACGCGATGCTCGCGCGGCTCACGCTGAAGAAGATGACCTACCGGACGCTGACCGATGCGCAGTTGCTCGCGGCCGAGCTCGACCGGCTCGCCGCGCGCGGCGTCGGGATCGACAACGAGGAATTCGTGCGCGGGATGGTGGCGGTTGCCGTGCCGGTGAAGGATGCGGCAAGCGGCCGCGTGCTCGCGGCGCTCGCCGTGCATGCGCCGACCGCGCGCGCGACGCTCAACGACTTGCTGGAGAACGTGCCGAAGATGCGGGACGCGGCCGTGCGGTTGGCGCCGCTGCTGCATGCGGCGGAGGGCGTGACGCAGGGTTGACGCGGCTGCGCGCGGTCATGCGGTCATGCGGTCATGCGGTCATGCGGTCACGCAGTCACGCAGTCACGCAGTCATGCAGTCACGCAGTCACGCAGTCACGCAGTCACGCAGTCACGCAGTCACGCAGTCACGCAAACGCAGCCAGAAAGTCTCGCGGCATGCGTTGTCGAACGTTATCCGCGTCGGGCCGATCGGTTGCGCATCCGGATGGCGGAGCACGTCGTAGTCGATCCAGCATTCCGCGCACAGCAGATCGGACGGCGCGCGGTCCTGCTCGACCGAGCGGCGCACGATCGCGCCGTTGTCGAAGCGGTATTCGGTTTCGTCGCGCGTGACCTCGACGTCGTCGTCAGTCCAGCGGTCGTGCGACGTCGTGTGCGACACGATCGACACCGGGCCCGAGAGTCCGTGGATCGCGGCGACGTAGGAAATAAGCTTGTCCATGGCGAGGCGGCAAGGAAACGGATGGCCGCATCGCGCAACGCATGCGGCGCGATGCAACCCGAGCGACGAGTATAGCCGCGCCCCGAAGACCTTGCCGCCGGCGGGGTTTCGCGCGCGACGCGTCCAGCGCGAGCAATGCGAACGTCACAACAAGCCAGCGCCCGCCCATCCAGTCGCAGGCCACGTGAGCGCGCATCCGCGAGATGCCGTTCAACCTAGGCGAACAACGCGCGCACCGCGTCGACGTGAGGCGCGAGAAACACCGCGCTATCGGCCTTGCCGGTGAACACGTCCGCCGCACCGTCCGCCATCACGAAACGCATGTCCTCGACGCCCAGAAAACCGAACAGCGTCCGCAGCCAGGGTTCGAGGAAGTTGCGTTGCGCCCGCTCCGCATCCGGCCCGTACCGCCATCCCGCCGCGATCACGAAGGTCGCGCGTCGCCCGCCGAGCAACCCGCGCGGCCCGGACGGCGTCGTTTCAACGGTCTCCCCCTGCCTGACGATGTGGTCCAGCCAGAGCTTGAAATTCGCGGACGGCCCCCAGTTGTGCATCGGCACGCCGATCACGTATTCGTCGGCATCGCGCAACTCGGTCGTGAACGTCGTCGACAAAGCCAGCATCTCGTTCTGCTGCGCGGTCCGCCTGTCCGGCGGCGTGAAGTTCGCCGCGATCCACGCCGCGTCGATCGGCGGCATCGCAATGCGACACAGATCACGCTCCACGACCCGCCCGTCGGGATGCGCATGCAGCCAGTTGCGCGCATACTCCTGCGTCAGTCGACGCGAAATGGACGCATCGCCCATCGGGCTCGAATCGATCTGCAATAACTTGAACATCGGAATTCTCCGGTTGAAGGCGATCCGATGTTATTCAACCCAAAGGTTGATTGTCAACCTTGCGGTTGAATATAATTCCGCCATGAGTCTCTCCATGAATCCACACGATCGTTCGCCCGACAGGCTGGACGCCATCTTCAGCGCGCTTGCCGATCCGACCCGGCGGTCGATACTCGGACGGCTGCGCGACGGCAGCCTGACTGTGGGCGAGCTGGCGGCGCCCTACGACGTGAGCCTCAATGCGATCTCCAAGCACGTCAAGACGCTCGAGAAAGCCGGGCTGATCCGCCGCGAAATCCGGGGGCGCGAGCACACGTGCCAGCTCGACGCCGCGAATCTCGAGGAAGTACAGCGCTGGCTCGACCATTACACGGCGTTCTGGAGCGAGCGGCTTGACGCGCTCGACCGGCATCTCGCTGCCAAGCGCAAACAGAAGCCGCCCCGGTCATGAGCAGTCATGCGATCACGGTCCGCAAGCTGCTCCATGCGTCGCGCGACGAGGTATTCGACGCGTGGCTCGACGCGGAGGGCCTGTGCGCGTGGATGCTGCCCGGCACGATGAAGCATTGCGACGCGATGCTGGAACCGCGCGTCGGCGGACGCTTTCACATCTTCATGCGCTCGTCGCGCATCGAATACGCGCACTCCGGCGAATACCGGGTGCTGGACCGCCCGTCGAAGCTGGTATTCACGTGGCAGTCCTCGTACATGAACCAGCAGGAAACGCTCGTCACGGTCGATCTGTTCGACCGCGACGGCCTGTGCGAGCTCGTGCTGACGCACGAGCGCGTGCCGTCCGAACTCGCGCCGAAGGGCGTATCGATCGGCTGGCGGCAGATGCTGGACAAGCTTGACGTGTCGCTGCAGGCCCCGGGCCGCGACGCGATCGTGCGGCCCCGGGCCTGAACCGCGGGGCAGCCCCCTTCCCGCGCGCTACGCCTCCAGCGCGAGCAACGCGAACGTCGCGAGCCAGTGCTCGCCCATGTAGTCGCCGGCCACGTGCGCGAGTGCGCTCGCAAGATGCCGGTCGGCCGCCTCCAGCAGCTTCGCGCGGCGCGCATCGCCTTCCGGCAGTGCGCCGGCGAGCGCGCGCTGGCACCACGCACGGCTCAGGTTCAGCCCGTCGAGGTGCGCGATCTTGCCGTCGCTGCGATCGCTGACCGTCGCCGGCTCGAACAGCGTCGCCGGTTCGCCGCGCGCGAGATCGGGCAGGAAGCGTGCGAACCAGCCGTCGAATTCGGCGGCCGGCAGCACGCGCCGCATCAGCTCCGCCTCCATCAGCGCGGGCGACAGGAATTCGTCGCCCGACGGCTCCCACGCCTGGCACGCGACATCGTTCAGGTGCCAGCGCTTCGCGGTATCGACGATCAGCGCCGCGAGCCCGTCGCGCTGCGTATCGCGTGCGAAATCGAGCGTGAGCGCGAGCGCGAACGCGGTGTTGAAGTGCGTGCCGACCCGCAGCGGATAGGTCGCTTTCGGCAGGAAGGTCTCGAAGCGCGACACGAACAGGTCGGTCAGCGGCGCCATCGTCTTCGCCCAGCGCGCGGCCTGCGGCATCGCCCCCTTCAGCGCGAGCCGCTCCAGTTGCGCCGACAGCGCGAGCAGCCACGCCCAGCCGTACGGCCGCTCGAAGCCGGCGTTGTGCGGCAGCGCGAGATACGCGCGCTCGCCGGCGACGTTCGCCTCGGTGAAGTGCGCATCGACGATCGCGACGATGCGTTCGGCCTCCGGCAATGCCGGGTAGCGTTCGAGCACGCGCAGCACGAGCCAGTAGCCGTGCACGCACGAGTGCCAGTCGTAGCTGCCGTAGAAGATCGGGTGAAGTGCGCGCGGCCCCTGCACGTCGTGCGGACCTTCGAGCGAATGCGTGAGCTTGTTCGGATATTCGCGGGTCAGGTGCGCGAGCGCGAGCGACGCGAATTTCGAGGCGAGTTCGGGCGTGAGTCGGTCGGTCATGGGCATCTCGTCCATCGAGTCAGAAGCGGAATACGAACGCATACATCAGCAGCGTGTTCACGGCGAGCAGCAGCACGGCTGTCGGCCACTGCGCCTTGATCACGCCATTCTTGTCCTTCAATTCGAGCAGCGCCGCGGGCACGATGTTGAAGTTCGCGGCCATCGGCGTCATCAGCGTACCGCAGAAGCCGCTCAGCATCCCGATCGCGCCCATGATCGCCGGGTTGCCGTGGAACTGGTGGACGATCAGCGGCAGGCCGATGCCGGCCGTCATCACGGGGAACGCGGCGAAGCCGTTGCCCATGATCATCGTGAACAGCGCCATGCCGACCGTGTAGGCCGCGACCACCGCGAACGCCGAATCGATCGGCACCCACTCCTTCACGAGCCCCGACACCACGCCGCCGACGCCCGCGACCGCGAACAGCGCGCCGAGCGCTGCGAGCATCTGCGGCAGGATCGCGGCCCAGCCGACCGCGTCCATCGTGTGGCGAGCCTCCTTCACCGCATGCACGGGCGAATCGCGCAGCATCGCGAGCGCGACGGCGAACGCGACGAGCGTGCCGAGCACGAGCGAGATCAGCGTCACGCTCTTCTGGTCGACGAACGGCACCAGCTTCAACGCGAACGTGCCGATCAGCGTGACGACCGGGATCAGCAGCGCGGGCAGGAACAGCTTGTTGCCGAAACGCTGCGCGAGCGTTTCGCGCCGCACGGCCGCGGCTTCCCCGGCTTCGTCGGACTTGCCGCGCCCGAGCTTGCCCGAGCCGGCGATCACCGCGAGCGCGATCGCGAAGCAGCCCGTCACGAAATGCGGCAGCAACCCGCCGAGCAGGAACGTGACCGCGTAGATCGCCCAGAACGCGAAATTGACGATGCGGCGCGGGTTCGTGCGGTCGGTCAGGTTGAAGAACGCGAACGCGGCGAACATCAGCCCCGCGAGCGTGTACAGCGATTCGAGGCCGATCATCGCGCGCCCTCCTGCGGCAGCAGGCCGAAGCCGCGCGCCAGCCGGCGGTCGAGCAGCGCGAGGCGCGTGCAGTGGATCAGCAGTGCGGCGATCGCGGTCGGGATCGCCCACACCGACAGGTGCAGCGGCTCGATGGAGATCCCGTTCTGCTCGAGAAAGCCCTTGATCAGCAGGATCGACTGGATCGCGATGAAGATGTCCTCGCCGAAGAACACGGCGACGTTGTCGGCGCCCGATGCATGCGCGCGGATCTGCTGGCGCACCGATTCGGGCAGCTCGCCGTGCCGGTTGACGGCAGCAGCCTCTGCCATCGGCGCGATCAGCGGCCGCACCATCTGCGCATGGCCGCCGAGCGACGTGAGGCCGAGCGCGGCCGTCGCCTGGCGCAGCACGAAGTACAGCATCAGCACGCGGCCCGTGGTGGCCGCCTGCACGCGCGAGATCATCCGCTTCGCCTGCTCCTTGAGCCCGTTGCGCTCGAGCAGCGCGATCACCGGCAGCGTCAGCCAGATGAGCCCCATGTAGCGGTTTTCGGTGAACGCCTTGCCGAACGCGCTGATGATGTCGACGAGATTCAGCCCGCCCGCCAGCCCCGTCGCGAGCCCCGCGATCGTGACCACCAGCAGCGCATTGAAGCGCAGCGCAAAGCCGATCACGACGATCGGCACCCCAATCAGCACCAGCATTGCTCCTCCTTGTTACGGACGCGCGGCGCCCTGGAATGCGCCGCCTGCCCGGTTTGGACCGGGCTCGGACGCCGCAATCTAACACGAGGTTTTATCGATAAATAGTCGACAATTTGCTGCTTCGGGTAAACGTTGAAGCGCACGAATACCGTGCCCGGGCCATGTGTCGGCAGTGTTTCATCCGAGAAATTGGGGGACGGTCGGCCGGTGCGAACCTGCCGGTCGCGGCACGCGCGTCCCCGCTCCCGGGGGCGGCGCGCGACGGGCCGCCGCGCGTGGCGAAGCCCCGGTGCGCCGACTAAACTGGAAAACATCGGCAACGGACAGGAGAGCCGCCATGATTGACGTATTCCAGACCATCGGCAGCCGCGCGTTCTCCGCTCATCTGGCGAAGGACGGGATGGTGACGCTGATGGAGCAACGCCATGAGGTCGATCGCGTGACGCTCGCGACCGCGTATGCCGCGCTCGTCGAGGAGTCCGAGCAGGAAACCGACCTGCTCGACGCGACGGTCGAAGGGATGATGCGCGCGCTGATCCAGGGCTACGCGCGCAGCCACTGACGGCGCGCCCGCCCCCGTTGAAGCGGATGACGGGCCGGCGCGGGCGCTACGCGGCCGGTGTCCCGGCACCCATGTCGAACCACCGGCCCGCGCGCAGTTGCCGGTAGTCGGCTTGCGTGAAGATCCTCAGCAGGTTCGCGACCGCGCCGTTGCTGGCGCGGTCGAGTTCCGTCATGAAGGCTTCGACTTCGTCGCGGCCCGCAAACAGGATCGTGCGAAAGGTGCGTTCGCGTTCCGCGTCGGACAGGTTCGTTGCGCTCAGCTGGTACGGATGGTGAAGCGCCGCGAACAGGAAGTAAAAGCGCTCGGCGTCGTCGCGCAGCACGCGCACCGCGTCCGGATCGACCGGAAAATCGCGGTAGAACGACGCGTGCCCGCTCTCGATGTATATCCGGTACATCAACCGGCCGTCGTGCTCGGTCACGATCGGCGCGTACGGGTCGCGGCTGACGAGTATCGTGTCGGGCGCAGTCATCGCGCGTGCCTTGCGCTCGCCATGCGGTTGCCCGCACCCGACCTGACTGCCAGCCATGCGCCGTCCGTGAAAGCCATCTGTCGTGATTCTCCGTCTGCTGGAAAAAGTGCTGCGCGACACTGCCGGTCGCACACTCGCCGGTGCTGGCGCCTGCCGTACACCAGGCGCAGCAGAAGATACACGGGATAGGCCAGCGCCATGACGATGAGCGCGGCCTCGTGCCCCGACGCCGTTTCGGCGCAACGGCGCGCGAACCGCTCGGAACCGAACAGTCCGATGGCAAGCAGCAGCATGCCGCCGACCAGCAGCGCCGCGAGCAGCCCGATGCCCCACCCCGGCCAGTTGCCCACCCGCGCGGCAGACAGGAAAAACGCGCTGCCGCCCGCAAACGCAGCTCCGAGCGTCACCAGATAGCTACGGCAATACGTGGCGCTGATGTCGCGATCTCTCTTTCCATACCCCATGTGTCGTGGCGGCCATTCTTTTTGTCGAAGGCGGCACGGTAACATGTCCGCTTCGGCGGCCCGTGCCCGTTGCCAGCCTGAAACGCCGCACCTTCATAGAGGAAACGCACTGAAACGGCACCATGCGCAAAATTTTCGATTGCCGCCGCCCGCGCCGCATGACAGCATGCGGGCGTCGCCAACCGAAAAGAATGCCGTGCCGTCCGGCCGCCGATGCCGCCCGGCGGCGCCGAACAAGCAGCCCCTTCCATGAACCCGGCCCACCTCCAACATTACGAACCGACCGGAGAATTCCGCTTGTGAACATCGGCATCGTCAACGACCTCCCGCTTGCCGTCGAGGCGATGCGCCGCGCGATCGCGCGCCGGCCCGAGCACCGCGTGCTGTGGGTCGCGACCGACGGCGCGCAAGCCGTCGAGCTGTGCGCCGCGCAGCCGCCCGATGTCGTGCTGATGGACCTGATCATGCCGAAATTCGACGGGATCGAAGCAACGCGGCGGATCATGCGATCCGAACGACCGTGCGCGATCCTGATCGTGACGAGCTGCATCGGCGCGAATGCATGGCGCGTGTTCGAGGCGATGGGCGCCGGCGCGCTCGACGCGGTCGA
>NZ_JAAGPE010000174.1:0-21565 GCF_017104605.1 Burkholderia sp. Ac-20384
TGTGGTGCTGGTTGGGTGTGCGGTTGGTGGGTGTGGTGCGTGGTGGGTGGTTGGTGGGGGATTGTTGTTTGTGGGGCTGTGGTCTGGGTTTGTGTTTTGTGTGTTGGGTTGTGGTGGGTGTGAGTCTGCTGGGTGTGAGTCTGCTGGGTGTGAGTCTGCTGGGTGTGAGTCTGCTGGGTGTGAGTCTCTGCTGGGTGTGATTGCTGCGTCGGTATGCTGCCTCGCAAGTAGACCGCCGCGCACCGGATCCCGGCGCAGTCGGGATGTGATCCCTCGTTACTCGCTGTCTATCGCTCGCGGTTTATGCGCATAAACGTAGCGTCCGGATAGCGTGGTGTGTCGACGTACGAGGGTTCAGTGGCACACCTCGACGCCGCATACCCTGCCAGGGCGTACCACTCACAACCCACGCTCAGAAGCACCGGCCGTCCCGTCAGGCGTTACGTAACGCGCAAGTCGCACCATCGTGCGCCCTGGCTTCCGCGGAGTTTATGCGCACAAACTCTCCGGCTCTCAGGCAAAGCTGCCCCATAGAACAAAAGGGCAGTGCACGCGTCCGCGCGGCAACTCTCTACTCACGCCGACGACGCCACACGCGATGCCATCGGGTTGCTCATCAACGTCTCAAGCATCCGCCACACCATCCAATCACGCCACCCACCATCGCTGGTTCGTTTATGCGCATAAACCGATAGCCCGAATGGCCAATGCGTAGTTGTCGAACGACAATTTCATTGAAATCCAAATATCGTCATGTAGAATTCCAACGACCAAAATAGGAGTGAAAATTGGCCGCGGAAATCATTGCAGTCACTCAACAAAAAGGTGGCGTCGGCAAAAGCACGATTGCCATGCACCTCGGTGCCGCGTTCCATGAAAAAGGGAAGCGCGTCCTCGTCATCGACGCAGACCGTCAAAACACACTGGTTCACTGGTCGAGCGCATCCGGCGACAGCGACACCGGCATTCCGTTTCCAGTCGTCAACCTCGCCGAAGCCGATGGCCAGATCCATCGCGAGATCAAGAAGTTCATCAACGACTACGACATCATCGTCGTGGACTGCCCGCCGTCGATCACCGAGAAGGTATCGGGCGTGGTCCTGTTGGCGGCATCGATTGCCGTGATCCCGACGTCGTCGTCGCCGGCCGATTACTGGTCGAGCGTCGGGCTGGTCAAGCTGATCCAGCAGGCGCAGGTCATGAACGAAGACCTCCGCGCCGTCTTCCTGCTGAACAAGACCGAAGAGAAGCGCATGCTGACCCGCGAGCTCAAGCGCGCGCTCGAGGAGCTCGGCTTCCCGTTGCTGAAAACGCAGATCCCGACCCGGGAGGCGTACAAGCAGGCAATGGCGCTCGGTCAGACCGTGCTGCAGATGAACGATCGTGGCGGCAAGCTGGCTGCCGCAGAAATTCGCGCATGCGCCGACGAAATCGTCGCCATGCTGCCCTGACTTTATGCGCACAAAGGAGTCACATGAAACCTTCCCAATTTGCCAAAGGATTCCAAGCGCGCCCGGATATCACGACGAGCGAGAAGCGCACGGCGCTCGATCGACTCAATGCGATCGACGGCATCGTCAAGTCCGAGACGCCCACTCCGGCGCCGACCAAATCCTCGAAGAAAGACATCGCGCCGCCGCCCGCTCCCGAGCTCACGCTTGATCCGTCGATCGATGAATCGGCGCAATATCGCGCGTGGCGTCTCGAGAACCGCTATGCGCCGGGGCAGGTGATCGAGCTGACGCTGAAGGCGATCAAGCATAGCCCGTTCAATCCGCGGCACTTCTATCTGAAGTCGTCGATTGCCGAACTCGCGGTCAACCTGGCGAAGCAAGGGCAGCAGCAGGCGATCCACGTGATTCCGGACTACGAGAACCCGGGCACGTATTTCGTCAGCGACGGCGGCCGCCGCGTGCGGGCACTGAAGGAAGCGAACAAGGAATCGGTCAAGGCGATCGTGATCGACGTGCCGATCGGCATCCAGAGCTACAAGCTCGGCTACGATCTCAACGTCCAGCGCGATTCGCAGACGGTGTTCGACAACGCCGTCGTGTGGCGCCGCTTCCTCGACGACAAGCATTTCCAGAGCCAGAAGGAGCTCTCCGAGCATCTCGGCCTCGACGAATCGACGGTGGCCGTCGCGCTGTCGATCGGCAAGCTGCCGGAAGCGATCATGCAGGAAATGGTCGCGCGCCCTGATCGCTTCGGTTCGAACATGGCGTATCAGGTCGGCCGTTATCACAACGCACGCGGCACCGAGGCCACGCTGCGGCTGATCAACAAGATCGTGTCGGACGATCTCAGCACGCGCCAGGTGTCGGACATCGTCAAGGGCCGCGTCGCGGCGCAGGAAACGCCGAAGGCCGCGGGCCGTCAGCGCTATGCGCAGCGTCTCGAGATCAAGCTCGGCGGCAAGTCGGTCGGCGACCTGAAGTCGTATGGCGAAGATCGCATCGAATTGCGCCTGCGCGGTCTCCCGAAGGACAAGCGCGACGCGATCCTCGAGCAGCTCGAGCGGATGCTGTTGTCGGAGTGATGGAAACGGCCGGCGGGGCCTGGTGAGGACGCCGGGCCCGCCAATCGAGGGCGGGGCCGGCGGCGGCCCGTCAGCGGGCCTGAGCGGGCCTCAGGCGGCCCGCGACTGGTTCAGCGTGAACGACAGCAGGTCGCCGTCCGTCGGCTCGCCCCAGGTCCTCTGGGCCAGCCAGTCGAAAAAGGCCGTCTCGGCCAGCTTGGAATCGAGGCCGCGCTTGCGCCAGTCATCGCGCAGATGCGTGCCCATCGTCGGCAGCGCCTCCGATTCGAACGACTCGCGCGCCACTTCGCGCTCCGCGTCGCCCTGCTCTTCGTACAGCACCTTCGCTTCCTTGCGGCGGAACGCCGCGAACTCGCTCAGCAGGCGAGCCTTCAGATCGTCCGGCTGGGCCGCGGCAATCTTCGGGGACGGCGTGCCGGCAGGCAGCGCGTCGACCGACTCGACCGGCGGCGCATAACCCTTCTTCAACGCATCCTTGAACAACGCCGGCGCGCTGCGCACCGGCGGCAACGTCGTGCTGCGCATCCGCTGCTCGGTCATCTGCAGCGCGGCACGAATGCGGTTCTCCTCACTATCCGCGTAGAGCGTCTGCGCTTCCTTCAGCGGGATCCCGAGCTTCACCATCCGGTCGACCAGCGTGCTGTCGAACACATTCGGGTGTTCGTCGAGCGCGAGCATCGGCTGCTTGCGTTCGGTCACGCGGAACTGGATCTCCGCGACCCGGCGCCCTTCACGGTGCTCGATCAGCTCGACGAAGATGTTGGTGACCGCATTGACTTCCGCGATCGCGGGACGCAGATAGTCGCGCTTGAAGTACTTGTACTCGCGCTTTGCCTCGTCGCCGGCTTCCGTATCGGGCGTGCCCGACAGGATCGGCCGCCACCACTCCCACGGCTCGCGCATCGTCAGGTGGCTCGGGTTCGTCAGGTAACGCACGCAGATTTCGTACAGCGCGAGACCGGCGCTGCTGCGCAGCTGGCTCTGGAACTGCAGGCTCAGGCGCGCATACTGCACCGGGTCGAGCAGCTTCTTCTTGATCTTCGGCGCGAACGAGAATTCGACCCACACGCGGCGGGTTGCCGGATCCTCGAGAATTTCCGCGTCGGCGATCAGCGTCGAGATCCCCCACTTGCGGCCCGGCTTCTGGCTCGACGTCCCCGTGCTCCATTCGACCTGCACCGACACCATGCGGCGCAGGTGTTCCTTCACCAGTGCGGTGTCGTTCGAATCGAAGGCGGAATTGGCAACGATGTCCGACAACAGCGCGCGATACGTATCGCCCGAGTCGTCGGCCTGCTGCGCTACGGCCAGCAGGACATTGAACAGCTTGCGAGTGAGGAGCGTGATCTTGCCGCTCTTCGGCTGAATTGCGATCGCCTCGACGGCCTTACGCAATTCGGCTGAACTGGCACTCACCACATCCACATCGGTTTTCTTGGCGCGCTTCGTCGTGGCCATACGTCGGGTCGGAGGAGAAGTTTTCCGGAAGGATAGCGCCTGCGGTGAAGTGCGTCCAGAACGACATGCTCACCATAGCGGGTGAAGCGCGCGTGCAAAACGGCACTCACCCCAGGTGCTCCCGAAAACCCTCACCGCTCCGGATTTGCAGCGTTCCGGACTCGTCCAGACGTGCTGCGGGATGCGCCGATTCACAGAATTTCACCTGTGCGCGACACGTGCGAAATGTGCTCCCGTATCGGCTCACCTTTCGATTTGTCGTAATTTTACGACTGCGCGGCTGTGCGTTCGGCACAGGGTTGCGATCCCACGTCGTCGCGCCTCCCGATCGGCCCCCATCGGCCTGTATGCATGTACAGGCGTGACTCACCGGGAGATCGGGACCGAGTCCGGTATCCCGAAAGACGCCTGCGAAACCGGTCTGCACGACCCGATTGGGCCTGCTTTGTCGGCCCGGGCGCGCATTGTACAGTGCACAAATCGTATCGGGTCCCGAAAATACTCACCTCGAGCACAGTATGTTCATTCGTCCGGATATCGACGAATGCCCGTCACGCACGGGATTCGCTACCCAAGCCTCCCGAAAACGCTCACCTTTCTGAAAAATCGCTGTGCCCCCACAGCCAAGGGAATGGCTCCCGAAAAGCCTCACCGTAACTGCCTCGGTATCAAAAATCCCAATGTCTTCCGATACTTATGCACATAAGGCATTTGGCTGTGCATCGCGGACATCCCCCGAAAAGCCTCACCTTTCGACGGAAATCCTTCATACGACAACCTCATGTCAGCCCCCGAAAAATCTCACCTGTGCCAAAAAGTGGCACAGCAAAAACGAGATTTCTTCCAGTCCTGGCGGGCTTTTCGTCGAATTCGGCCACTCACAGGTCCCGAAAAGCCTCACCTTTGACCATTTTTCAGGCAAATTCCATTCCCGAAAAGTCTCACCTGTCGCTGGAATCACAGTCTGTGATCTGGGCCCCGAAAAATCTCACCTCAGCGGATTCCGGGCAGGAAAACCCGGATTTCCCTCCCGAAAAACCTCACCTTTAGGGCTTCACAGGCCCCCAAGCGCGCTTTTGCTGTGCAAAATGGTGTCCGTTTCCCGGAAGTCCTCACACTAAATGCCCGCGGAGTCCCGTGAAACCTCACCTTTCAGAAAAACTGCCTAAAAGATGGTCAGAAACGGGGCGCAAAGAAGGTCCCGCAAATTCTCACCTATGTCTGCACAGGCAGAAAACTGTGCAGTCAGGCACAGCGCGGGTTCTGTGGCTGTGAGGCCCCGAAAAACCTCACCTTTGGGAAATCTCGTGTTTCACTGTGATCCTGAATCCCCTCACGACCTTTCCCGCAACGGCTCACGCAGCTCCCTGAACCCCATCACGTCAGCTCCCGCAGAAGATCACCTTGGCTCCCGTAAAACTTCACCTTGTCGGCCGGAAAGCCTTGCAGCATAAGGCTGTGCCGTGGCGTTAACGTTTTTAACTAAGGGTTCAAGGGTGTTTACTTCTAATACTCTCAAGACAATGGCTGACGAGTTTTCCACAGACACCCCAACCCCTGAACACCCACAGGCAATCGGATCCGTGGTCATGTGAAACAAATGCCCAAATTCGGGGTCTGCAGGAAAATGCTTGTGGGACAAGGACTTGGCAGACTTTCTTCGCTTTGTTTCACGGAATCCGAGACCACAGTCGTCCGGATTGGCTCACAGACCCGATTTCTGTGCACAACGACGTAAATTCACAACGTCGAGCCGAAACAAGTATCAATAGATACGTATTTCGTTATGATTGCCACACTTCAATGTCTGTGAGCACAGTGATGACCCTCGACGAAATCCGCCACGCCATTCGGGACGAACTGGAATCGCTGCGCGCGAACGGTGCACGACGACAGGAATTGTCGCTGCACGCGTGCAAGCGGTTGTTCTTCGATCTTGGCATCAGGCCGTCGGCTGCCAACGTCCGTGATCTCACCCAGACCGGCAGCGCCAGCGATATCCCCAAAGACATCGACCATTTCTGGGAGCGCATCCGTTCCGCCTCCAAGATCAGGCTCGACGGTGCCGCAATTCCGAAAGCTGTCGAGGAAAAGGCCGGTGCGTTGCTCGGCGCACTCTATGAAGAAGCGTTGAAAGCCGCGCGGGACAGTCTGGATGGCGATCGCGAGCAGGTTCGCGCAGGCGTTGCCGATGCCGAACAGCGGTTGCGCGACGCAACCGTCCGCCAGGAAACGCTCGAAGGCGCGCTCGCGCGTGGCGAAGCGAAAAACGAGCAACTGCAGGCTCGCGTGACCGAACTCGAGGTCCAGCTCGCGTCGCAAACGACGCACGGTTCGGCAAGCGAAGCAACGTTGCTCACCACAGTCGCCCGACTGGAGAAGGAACTGGTCGCGGCCGCCGGCCGCGTCGAAGCCGAGCAGACGCACAATGCGACGTTGCGCGACCGCATCGATACGCTACAGGCCGAACTGCAGCAGCGCACCGAGCACTACGCGCAGCAAATCAAGGACGCGGTGGCCGAAGCCGAACGCCGCGTCAAGCCGATGCTGGTCGAGCTGGATTCGTTGCGCAGCATGGCGTCGACCTATCAGAGCGGTTTGCGCGACGTACAGCGCAAGGAATTCGATTTCCTGCAGCAACTGAGTTCGGCCAAGGCGCGTGCCGACCGGCTCGAAGAACAGTTGCGCAGCCAGGGCGATGAACTTGAACGCGCGACGCGCGATGTGAGCTCGTTGCGCGCGAGCCGCGGCATGAATCCGGAAATCGCCGCGCTGATCCGCCGCCTGGCCGATGCCGGGCAACTGGATCCGGAGGCGTTTGCCGCGATCGGCACCTCGCTGGATCAGGAGATTCCGGTGCCGGCCCATTGTCCGCATTGCGACGGTGAGCCGGAACTGTCACATAGCGAAGAAGGTTTCGAAGTGGCCTGCCCCGAGTGCGAGCACGCGTCGGGCGCATGGCCGTCCCGGTTCGAAGCTGTCGCGCGCTTTGCGCACACGTGACGCCAGGATCGGCGACACCGCACAGGTGAGACGATCCGGGGCGCTTGAGGTGAGGTTTTTCGGGAGCTGTGAAACGGTGAGGCTGCGCCACACAAGGCTGCTCACGGATCGCTTCGCGTGAGCAGCCAATTCGTGATCAGTGAGTTTCGTCGCTATCGGACGCGTCACCGTTGCTGTCGGCCAAACCGTCACGCCAGTTCTTCCATGCGCGATGCAGCCGGTTCGACGAGATCGGCCGCATGAAGCCCAGCCATTTGCCGACCCGTTCGGGCGGCACGTCGTGTTCGAACAGTTCAGCCGCATAGGTATTGCGCAGCGTTTGCGGGCTCGCGCGCGCGGTGCGCGACGACGTGAGCCCGGCGGATTCGACGATCGCGTCGATCGCGCGCAGCATTGTCGCCTTGTGCATCGGCCGCCCGGCATGGGATGCCGGGAACACGAGTTCCCCCGGAATGTCCTGGCGCTTGCGCTCGGTGAGCCAGGCTTCCAGCAGGGCGATAGCGAACGAGGCGAGGTGGGTTTCGCGTGCGAAATCCGGATGCGTCGACTCGATCTGCAGCGACGTTCCACTCGTATTGATGCAACTAATCGTAAGTGCGCGAGCTTCGCCGGTTTTAATGCCGGCACCCAGAAACGCAGCGACGAGCGCGCGATCGCGCCGCTCTTTCCAGTAGGCTGAACCGGATACGCCGATCGGCGAAAACAGGTACGCGAGCAATGCCGCGCGCTCGGCGGGCGCGAGGAAACCGGTCGGTTCGTTGTCGCGGGCCTTACGCCAGTTCGCTTCGCCATCCTGAGCAATGAACCGGGCCGGGTTGGTCGACGCGTATTCGGTGCGACGGATGTGGTCGAGCACGCGCTCGATCAGCCGCAAATAGCGCATTCGCTGGGTTTTCCGGATCGGCAGCTCCCCGACGAAATTCGCGATGGTTGCGGTATCGACCGTGGCCAGGTTCTTCTGGTGTGCGCGCATCCATGTGAGAAACGCGCCCCACTGCGCGCGGTAGACGTCGGCCGACGAGCGGCGATAGTCCTGCATGGCGAGCCATGCATCGAAGGCGGCTTCTGGCGAGACGATCCAGTCGGATGCGCCGCGGTCGAACAGATCTGTTTCTTCCGGGCGTGCGGGGGTGTCGGGAGAGGCGGGAAGAGACATGTGATTTATTCCGTTAGTTGCGTATATGGTAGCCCTTTCCGCAACGTCTCGGGCAGCAAGAGGCTGGACAAGCCCGCCATACGCGGCGGCCCGGGCTGGGGGTCAGTCACCCCATGCCTTGGACGGGCGGTGAACGCGCGCGGGCGGCGCCGTGTCGTTCGACGCGGTTGACGCTGCTTCATAGGCGAGAACCGCGAACGAAAAAACGGCGGGCAGCGCATTCGAGCGCCCGAAGTCGATTGGATCGTCCGTTTCGGGAAACGTCATGTCCAACTGCCGTTCGAACAATTGACGCATGCCGGCCTCGTGCCGGCTGGCAAAGCCGAGATCGGCGAGTGCCTCGGCCTCGATGGCGTGCAGCAGGCGCCATGTCAGCGGGACGCGCTGGTGGATGTAGCGCCCGGCGATATGCCGGACGATCAGCTCGAGGTCGTGCGCGGCAGTCTTGAAGCTGAGCGCGGCCAAATCTTGTTCTTCTGTCATTGCAGGCTCCTGTCGACCGGGCGGGCGCCTCGGTGCGCCGGCTCCGGCCCATGCATGGCGGAATGTCCGTATACTGTACAAACATACAGTGTTTTCCGCAACTGGCCTGCAATGGATCCTTTGGCCCTTTGGCCAGCTATCCGCGCCGTCAGCGATGTATCACGATGAGCAGTGCCCGCGCCTCGGCCTTGCCGGGATTGCGGATTGCGTGCGGCTCATCGGCCGGGTAGCGCGCGGTGTCGCCCACCTTCAGGCGCCGGCTGGCTGCGGCGGCTTCGATTTCCATCGCGCCCTGCAGCACGGTGAGGTGCTCGCGCGTGCCGGGCTCGTGGGCGTTCGATATCAGTGCGCCGCCGCCGGGCAGCGTCAGCTCGTACCACTCGAACTTGCCGGCGAGGTCGATCGGGCCCCACACGCGCAACTGGTAGCGACCGTCATGGCCGGCGAGCGTCGGGATGTCGTGCGGGCCGTCCACGCGAATCGTCTCGGCTGCCTTCGGCTGCGAGAACAGCTCGTCGAGCGTGATGCCGAGCGCGTTCGTCAGCCGCCACGCCACGGCGATCGTCGGGTTGGCCTTGTCGCGTTCGATCTCGGAGAGCATCGATTTCGATACGCCGGCCGCGCGCGACAGGTCGTCGAGTGTCAGCTTGCGTTCGTTGCGCAGCCGCTGGATCTGCTCGCCGACACGCGGCGGCGTTGCGGCCGGCGGTTGCGGTGCGGCGCTGGCAGGTGTGCGCCGCGAACCGGAGGAACTTGCCATTTGGATTCCGTTCGCTTAGAGTTGTTCGATATTTCGAATTCTAGTTCGGAATATCGGATAAATGCGGTCAACCGAACGACCGACTATAACAGTAGCAGGCCGTTGCGCCGCCGCCACGAGTGGCGCGTTGCGGAATGCGAAACCCTGTCAGGAGCTTTGCGATGCGTGATGCCTTTCTCGCCCAGGTGCGCGGGACGCTGGACCAGATCCGCGCGGACGGTTTTTACAAGACCGAGCGCGAGATCGCGAGTCCCCAGGCGGCGGACGTGCGGCTCGCCGGTGGTGCCGGCGTGCTCAATTTCTGCGCGAACAACTATCTGGGTCTGGCGAACGATTCGCGCCTGATCGACGCGGCGAAGGCCGGCCTCGACCAGGACGGCTTCGGCATGGCATCGGTGCGCTTCATCTGCGGCACGCAAACCGTGCATAAGCAACTGGAAAGCGCGCTGGCCGCGTTTCTCGGCACCGAGGACAGCATCCTCTATTCGAGCTGCTTCGACGCGAACGGCGGGCTGTTCGAGACGCTGCTCGACGAGAACGACGCGGTGATCAGCGACGAGCTGAACCACGCGAGCATCATCGACGGCGTTCGCCTCTGCAAGGCGAAGCGCTTCCGCTACAAAAACAACGACCTGGCCGACCTCGAGGCGAAGCTCAAGGAAGCCGACGCAGCGGGCGCGCGCCACAAGCTGATCGCGACCGACGGCGTATTCTCGATGGACGGCATCATCGCCGATCTCAAAGGCATCTGCGATCTCGCCGATCGTTACGGCGCGATCGTGATGGTCGACGATTCGCACGCGGTCGGCTTCATCGGCACGCACGGCCGCGGCACGCCCGAGCATTGCGGCGTCGAAGGCCGCGTCGACATCATCACGGGCACGCTCGGCAAGGCGCTCGGCGGCGCATCGGGCGGCTATGTCGCCGCGCGTCGCGAGGTCGTCGAACTGCTGCGCCAGCGCTCGCGCCCGTATCTGTTCTCGAACACGCTCACGCCGAGCATCGCCGCGGCATCGCTGAAGGTGCTGGAGCTGCTCGGCAGCGAAGAAGGTGCGAAGCTGCGCGAGCGCGTGCGCGAAAACGGCGCGCGGTTCCGCAAGCAGATGACCGAAGCCGGCTTCACGCTCGTGCCGGGTGCGCATCCGATCATTCCGGTGATGCTCGGCGACGCGCAGCTGGCGACGAACATGGCCGACAAGCTGCTCGACGAAGGTGTCTACGTGATCGGCTTCTCGTTCCCCGTCGTGCCGCGCGGTCGCGCGCGCATCCGTACGCAGATGAGCGCCGCGCATACGCCCGAGCAGATCGACCAGACGGTCGCCGCGTTCGTGCGCGTCGGCAAGTCGCTCGGCATCATTTGACGGAGGCGCGATCATGAAAGCACTGGCAAAGCTCGAACGCGGCCCCGGCCTCACGCTCACGCGCGTGAAGCGTCCTGAAGTCGGCCACAACGACGTGCTGATCAAGATCCGCCGCACGGCGATCTGCGGCACCGACATCCATATCTGGAAGTGGGACGACTGGGCGCAGAAGACGATTCCCGTGCCGATGCACGTCGGTCACGAATACGTCGGCGAGATCGTCGAGATGGGGCAGGAAGTGCGCGGCTTCGCGATCGGCGATCGCGTGTCCGGCGAAGGCCACATCACATGCGGTTTCTGCCGCAACTGTCGCGCGGGGCGCCGGCATCTGTGCCGCAACACGGTCGGCGTCGGCGTGAACCGCGAAGGCGCGTTCGCCGAGTATCTGGCGATTCCTGCGTTCAACGCGTTCAAGATTCCGCCGGAGATCTCCGACGATCTCGCGTCGATCTTTGATCCGTTCGGCAACGCGACGCACACGGCGCTGTCGTTCAACCTCGTCGGCGAAGACGTGCTGATCACCGGCGCGGGCCCGATCGGCATCATGGCCGTCGCGATCGCGAAACACGTCGGCGCGCGCAACGTCGTCATCACCGACATCAACGATTACCGGCTCGAACTCGCGCGCAAGATGGGCGCGACGCGCGCGGTCAACGTCGCGCGCGAGTCGCTGCGCGACGTGATGTCCGACCTGCACATGACCGAAGGCTTCGACGTCGGCCTCGAAATGTCCGGCGTGCCGAGCGCGTTCACGAGCATGCTCGAGGCGATGAACCACGGCGGCAAGGTCGCGTTGCTCGGCATTCCGCCCGCGCAGACGGCGATCGACTGGAACCAGGTGATCTTCAAGGGGCTCGAGATCAAGGGCATCTACGGCCGCGAGATGTTCGAGACCTGGTACAAGATGGTCGCGATGCTGCAGAGCGGCCTCGACCTGTCGCCGATCATCACGCATCGCTTTGCGGCTGACGATTACGAGAAGGGATTCGCCGCGATGTTGTCGGGTGAAAGCGGCAAGGTGATTCTCGACTGGACGGCCTGAGTGCCGAAGGGGCGGTGCGGCGTGTTTGCCGCCTGCCCCGTTTTTGTTTTACGTCTGCGTTTTCGAGTCGAAGCACGCGAATCCGGGCTCAAGGTGAGATTATTCGGGAGCTGTGTTTGCGCGCCGAATCGCGATGCGATCGCACATCGGTGACCTGCAATCGCACGTTCACTTCACCTGTCGTCAGCCGCCTCGCTTCCCGCCATCACGCCGTTCGGCACCTGCTCCCCCTCTTCCGGGCACTTCCCTCGTGGCTTGCCGCGTGATCGTTCGCGACGCACCCATGCGATGCGTGTCGAACCGCGCCATCAACCGTGAGCCTTCACGTGTCGTTGCGACTCACTCATGCGCGATGCGATCGACGTCAATGGACATCGATCGGTGCGCAGACCGCTACTTGATCCGTTCACCATTCAACCCTCGCGGGTCGAGCTGAAGACTCAACACGACGAGCCAGCGCTTCGGGCACTGCGGCGCGATGTCGGCCGGCTCGCCATGCGCGCCGGGAACGGTGACGAACCCGTGTCGGGCCGCGTGTTGATAGGCGCGCAACGCATCCGCCTGCAGCCAGAAGCTGACGAGCGCGCACGTGACGAAGCGGAACAGCAGCACCGTCGCGGCATCCGGCGCGAAGCCGGTCATGACCAGCAGGCCTTCGAACGCGAACGCCAGCGCCTGGGCAACCGCGATCGTGAGAATCGTCAGCTTCAACACACCGCGCAGTCGCCGCGCCGCGCGCACGCGTGCCTGCCGGATGTCGAGCCGGGTGTGATCGTCTCCGCCATCGCGCTTCGGCATATCGTGTTTCATGAAGCGGCACCGACTTGGCGCGTGACGTCGAACTGCATCGTGTCGCCGGCAACGATGCGACCGTTCGCGACGCCGACGGCTTTGCACAGGATCGTGCTGTCGTAGTTGTGTCCCGGAAAGCGCATCACGTCGACCGGTTGAAATCCTTCGCGGCGATAGAACTCGATGAGCCGGATCGCCGCATACGGTGCGTCGAGTGCGAGGTGCGTCGAGCCGCGCGCAGCGGCCCGCCGTTGCGCGAACGCGAGCAGCGAACGGCCGATGCCGCGATCCTGCCAGACGGGATCGACGGCCAGTTGGCCGAGCGTCGCCACGTGCCGGCTGCGGTACGGATCGCAGCGCGAATCGGGATCGTGCGAACGCATCGTCATCGTCGCGACCAGGTGTGCATTGCCGAGCGCGACGAAGCACTCGCCGGTGAGCACGCGTTCGCGTGTCGCCGAGGCCGGCTGATCGACGCCCGGGCAGTTGAAGCCCAATGCGCCGAGCGGCGCGAACGCGCGATGCAGCAGCGCGGTCAACGTGTCGTACGAATCGTTGCGCGGGTCGAAGCGCCGTACGACGACGCGGCCGTCGAGCCGCTTCGCATAAGCCGCATAGGCGCGCGCGGGGCGCGCGGATTCCGGTCGCTGCATGATGTCCTTTCGCCCAGACAGGGTGACCGAAGTGTAGTGAGCGTCGCGCGTCCGCTTCAAGAAAAAATGTCGTAAACGCGCCGGACCGCGTCGCGTGGCCCGGCCGCGATTCAGCCCTCTCGCCGACAGGGCTTTTCCATGCGGGTGTTGACGGTGGAGAACGATCGTTCTACCGTAAACCCATGAACACACCTCACGACTCCTCCGGCGAACCGGGCGTTCGCGACCGGCTGCTCGATGCAGCCGAAGCGCTGATCTATTCGGGCGGCATCCACGCAACCGGCGTCGATGCGATCGTCAAACGATCCGGCGCGGCCCGAAAGAGCTTTTATTCGCATTTCGAATCGAAAGAGGCGCTGGTCGTGGCTGCGCTCGAACGTCGCGACGAGCGCTGGATGCGCTGGTTCGTCGATGCAACGCTGGCGCGCGGCAAGGCGCCGCGCGTGCAGTTGCTCGGCATGTTCGACGTGCTGCGCGACTGGTTCGGGCAGCACGACTTCCACGGCTGTGCGTTCCTGAACGCATCGGGTGAGATTCCCGACGCGGATGACCCCGTGCGCGTCGTCGCGCGTGAGCACAAGGCACGCCTGCTGGCATTCGTACGCGAGCGGTTCGATGCGTATGCCGACGAAACCGGCATCGAGCGCCGCGGGCTCGCGCGCCTGGCGCGCCAGTGGCTCGTGCTGATCGACGGCGCAATCGGTGTGGCGCTCGTCAGCGGTGATGCAAACGCTGCGCGCGATGCGCGCGCAACGGCCGAACTGCTGCTCGACGCGGTGTCCCGCTAGTCGAAGCAGCGAATCCGAACCGGCCGCGATTGTCCGTGGCCAGAACCTGAACAGGAGCAATCCATGTCCGCATCCCCCGAAGTCCGTCCGCCCGTTCCGCCCTTCACGCTTGAAACGGCACGCCAGAAGGTGCGCGCCGCCGAGGACGGGTGGAACACGCGCGACCCGCAGCGCGTGTCGCTCGCCTATACGCAGCAAAGCCAATGGCGCAACCGTGCGGAATTCGTGACCGGCCGCGACGAGATCGTCGGGCTGCTGCAGCGCAAGTGGACGCGCGAGCTCGACTACCGGCTGATCAAGGAGCTGTGGGCGTTCGACGGCAATCGCATCGCGGTGCGCTTCGCATACGAATGGCATGACGACGCCGGCAACTGGTTCCGTTCGTACGGCAACGAAAACTGGGAGTTCGACGAAAACGGCCTGATGGCACATCGTCACGCGAGCATCAACGACTTGCCGATTCGCGAGCAGGATCGTCTCTATCACTGGCCGCTTGGCCGTCGTCCGGACGATCATCCGGGGCTGTCCGACCTCGGGCTGTGACGCCCGCGTCGACTCGACGGATCGACGAACATGTCACCGGGCTTCAACGGTGAGGAAATTCGGGAGTCGATGCGTCGAAGGTGAGATTTTTCGGGACGAGGTGAAATGTCGCGTCGGACTGTGTGCCGTGAGCCGTTCGACGGGGCATCGTGCCGGGCAACGCGGACCGGCCCGTACAACACATCGGCATCGCGTGATGCCCGGGCGGGCATGCAACGGTGTGCTTCACCGCCTGATGCATCTCACCGATCGCACAGGGCTGAGAGTGGATTGGCGATCGGTGTGCACGCGCGCGGTGTGCAACTCACCGATCGGGTCGACGTCGAAGACGGATAGCGCGAGCCGTGCGCGTTGCGGTGTGACGTTGCTCACCGCTCAACTTCATCAGACAGGCATCGGCATTCACACGAGTGCGCAAACACATTACGTGTTGCTCACCGCTCACCGCACACCGCTCACCGCACACCGCTCACCGCACACCGCACACCGCTCACCGCACGCGGATTCGTGCCACCACTACCCGGCGCGTACGAACGCGCCGGGCGTGATCATCAGCCTGCGATTCGCGCGGCGATCGCCTCACCCACTTCCTGCGTCCCCGCGTTGCCGCCGAGATCGCGCGTATGCGGCCCCGTGCGCAGCACGTCCTCGATCGCGGCGACGATTGCATCATGCGCTTCGCGTTCGCGGCCCGCGCCGTTGCCGAGGAAGTCGAGCATCAAGGCCGCGGACCAGATCATCGCGACCGGATTCGCGATGAATTGCCCCGCGATGTCGGGCGCGGAGCCGTGCACGGGTTCGAACAGCGACGGAAACGTGCGGTCGGGGTTCAGGTTCGCCGACGGCGCGATGCCGATCGTGCCCGTACAGGCCGGCCCGAGATCCGACAGGATGTCGCCGAACAGGTTAGACGCGACGACGACGTCGAAGCGGTCCGGCTGCAGCACGAAACGCGCACACAGGATGTCGATGTGCTGCTTGTCGACGGCGATGTCGGGATAGCGTTCGGCCATCTCGGCCGCACGCGCGTCCCACCACGGCATGCTGATCGCGATGCCGTTGCTCTTCGTCGCGACGGTGAGGCGCTTCGCGCGCCGCTGCGCGAGGTCGAACGCGAATTTCAGCACGCGTTCGGTGCCGTGACGCGTGAAGATCGACTGCTGCATCACGATCTCGCGCTCGGTGCCTTCGAACATCGTGCCGCCGACCGACGAATATTCGCCCTCGGTGTTCTCGCGCACGATCATGAAGTCGATGTCGCCCGCGCGGCGGCCGGCGAGCGGCGACGGCACGCCGTCGAACAGGCGCGCGGGCCGCAGGTTGATGTACTGGTCGAATTCGCGGCGGAATTTCAGCAGCGAGCCCCACAGCGAAATGTGATCGGGCACCGTCGCGGGCCAGCCGACCGCGCCGAACAGGATCGCGTCCATGCCCGACAGTTGCGCCTTCCAGTCGTCCGGCATCATCTTGCCGTGCTGCGCGTAGTAGTCACAGCTTGCCCAGTCGATCCGGACGAAGTCGAAGCGGACGCCGAAGCGCGCGGTCACGGCATCGAGTGCGCGCAGGCCCTCGGGCATCACTTCACGGCCGATTCCGTCGCCGGGGATCACGGCAATCTTGTAGGTCCTGTCGGTCATGCAAAGCTCCTTGGCGGGTAGGCCGGCCGCGGGGAGAGGCAGCGGCACGTCACGCCATTCTATTTATTTCCATCCGGATTAAAATCGCACGAAAGGTTAATCGACTTTCCACGAATCGTGAACAAATCGCCGAATCTCGACGACCTGCGCGTGTTCAGCCTGGTCGTCCGCCTGACCAGCTTCAGCGCGGCCGCGGAGCAGCTCGCGGTATCGCCCGCCTATGTCAGCAAGCGCATCGCGTTGCTCGAGGCGCAGCTCGGCACGCGGCTGCTGCATCGTTCGACGCGCCGCGTGACGGTCACGGAAGCCGGCGAGCGCGTGTACGCGCGCGCCGAGAAGATCCTCGACGACGTCGATCATCTCGTCGAGGACGTATCGACCACGCGCACGGTACCGCGCGGCACGCTGCGCATTTCGAGCAGCTTCGGCTTCGGCCGGCACATCGTCGCGCCGGCCCTGCTCGACTTCACCGCGCGCTTTCCGCAGCTGAATGTGCGGCTCGATCTGTTCGACCGGCTCGTCGATGTCGCGGGCGAAGGCTACGACCTCGACGTGCGCATCGGCGACGAGATCGCCGATCACCTGATCGCGCGCCGCCTCGCCGCGAACTACCGCGTGCTGTGTGCATCGCCCGACTATCTCGCACGGCGCGGCACGCCGCGTTCGCTCGCGGATCTCGCGTCGCACGACTGTCTGGCCATCAAGGAGCGCGATCACCCGTTCGGTGTCTGGCGGCTGAACGTGCGCGGCGAAACGGCAACGGTGAAGGTCGGCGGCGCGTTGTCGACGAACCATGGAGAAGTGGCGGTGCAGTGGGCACTGGCCGGGCGCGGAATCGTGTTGCGCTCGATCTGGGAAGCCGCGCCGCTGATCGAACGCGGCGCACTGTGTCGCGTGCTGCCGGACGCCATCCAGCCCGCGAACATCTGGGCTGTGTATCCCGAGCGCGTCGCGGCGTCGGCGAAAGTGCGCGTGTGCGTGGATTTTCTGGTGGAGACGCTGGCCGGTTTGAATGTCGCGGCGCGTGACGAAACGGCCTGAAACCGGCTAAAGGTGAGCTTTTACGGGGGGCTGTGCGGAACGTCGGCAGGCACCTGTTTCCGGCTCGCAATCGCGTCGCGAGCCGGTAGCGTCCACCTCGCATCGACGCATTCGCGGCCGCGGTGAGCAGGGCCGGCCGACGATGGCGCTCGCACGCGCCTTATGCCGCTTTCGCCACGTCTGCCGCACCGAGCATCAGGTCGAGATTCTGTACGGCCGCGCCCGATGCCCCTTTGCCGAGATTGTCGAACACGGCCGACAGCAGCACCTGGCCGTGCTCGGCATTGACGAACACGCCGAGCTGCAGGTCGTTGGTGCCGTTCAGCGCTTGCGGATCGAGATGCGTGATCGCTTGCGTGTCCGCGAGCGGCGTGACGTGGACGTGACGCGCGTCGGCGTAATGGTGCGCGAGACACGCATGCAGCTGCTCACCGGTCACACCGGCAGGAAGCAGGCGAAGCTCGATCGGTACGGTGAGCACGATGCCTTGCCGATAGGCACCGTAGGCCGGCACGAACATCGGGCGATTCGTCAGACCGGCATGCAGCTGGATTTCGGGCACATGCTTGTGCGCGAGTGCGAGCCCGTAGACCTGTAGCGGTTTCGCTTGCGAAGCGTCGCCCGACTCGAATGCGTCGACGGCGGCCCGTCCGCCGCCGGAGTATCCGGAGACGGCATGGATGCTCACCGGGTAGTCGCGCGGCAGCAGGCCGGCCTGTTGCAGGGGGCGCAGCAGCGCGATCGCGCCGGTCGGGTAGCAGCCCGGATTGGTGACACGCCGCGCGTGCGCAATCGTCTGCGCGTGCCCGTTCGCCATCTCGGGAAAGCCGTAGACCCAATCCGGCTGCGTGCGATGGGCCGAACTCGCGTCGATCACGCGTACCGCCGGATTCCGGATGAAGCCGACCGCTTCGCGCGCGGCCGGGTCGGGCAGGCACAGGATCGCGATGTCGGCTGCGTTGATCGCTTCGGCGCGCCGCACGGGATCCTTGCGCTCGGCGTCCGGCAGCGTGACGAGCTGCAGGTCGATACGCCCGCGCAGGCGTTCGTGGATCAGCAATCCGGTCGTGCCTTGATCGCCGTCGATGTAGACAGTGGGCTGGCTCATGGTAGTCGCGTTCCTTCGGTTCGGTCGTCGGGAAAGTCGTATCGTCCGCCGAACGCCTAGAATAGGAAAAGTTGAATTTACTGACTGCCAGATTCAGTTTTCTTGAACGAGAGGTGGGGAATGCGCGAGATCAGCCTGGACCGCCTGCGCACGCTGGTCGCCATCGCGGACCACGGGTCCTTTGTCGCGGCGGCGCAATGGCTTCATCTCGCGCCGCCGACCGTCAGTCTTCACATTGCCGAACTGGAAAGCCGCATCGGCGCACCGTTGCTGTCCCGCACGCGCGGCAACGTGCGGCCGTCGCCCATCGGCGAAGTGCTGGTGGAACGGGCGCGGCGTCTGCTGGCCGAGGTCGAATCCACGCTGGACGATGTGCAGCGGCAAGTGCAGGGGTTGACCGGGCGCGTACGCCTCGGCGCATCGACCGGCGCGATCGCGCACCTGCTGCCGCAGGCGGTGGCCCGGTTGCGCGAGCAGCATCCGGACATCGATGTCCAGATCGCGGTGCTTACGTCGCACGACACGCTGGCGCGCATTGCGCAGGGCACGCTCGATATCGGACTGGTGGCGCTGCCGCAGACGGCGGTCGCGGGATTGTCGATCCGCGCGTGGCGGCGCGATCCGGTGATGGCGTTTCTGCCGGCGGACTGGCCGCTCCCGGCGCGCGTCACGCCCGGCTATCTGGCTGCCCGCCCGCTGATACTCAACGATGCGACCACGCGCCTGTCGCGGCTCACGACGGAATGGTTCGCGCTCGGCGGCCACCGGCCGGAACCACGGATCGAACTCAACTACAACGATGCGATCAAGAGCCTGGTCGCTGCGGGTTACGGCGCGACGCTGCTGCCGCACGAGGCGGGTGCCCCGCTATCCGACGCACGCATCGTCATGCGGGCGTTGCGCCCGGCGTTGTGGCGGGAACTGGGTATCGCGCATCGGGCGGGGGCGGTCGAACGTGCGACACAGCACGTGCTCGATGCGTTGTGGGCGCTGAAGGCGCGATAGCGCGCCGGCATGCGGGAACGGCATTGCGGCTGTTCGTTCGTGCCGGCCGCATCTGCATCCACGGCATGACGCCTTAAAGCCGGTTGTCCTTCGCGAGCGTCAGCACGCGCGCCCAGCGTTGTGCATCGCGCTTGTCCATCATCGGCAGCTTCCACTCGCCGCGCACGGCATCGCGCACGTGCACGACGAGATGCCAGCGGCCGCCGATCGGCGCGGCCTGACAGCCGTCGAGTTGCGACAGCGTATAGCGGCCGTCCGCGCCGTCGTGCGACAGCCAAAGCAGCCCCTGCGTCGCGGATACACGCAGCTCGCCCCACGCGCGATGCACGACGTGGGTCCAGCCTTCTTCCTTCGTATTCGGTGCGATGTCGCGGCGGCGCTTGATCCACCACGCGATCAGCGCGATCAGGATCGCGGCGGCGAGCACGGCGGCCGCGATGGCAACCGGCTGGCCGAACTGCGCGGCGATGACGTGAAACAGGTGAACCGCGCCCCATCCGAGAGCGATGAGCGCGAAGAGTGCGATGAAGATCGGCATGGCGAATCGGGAAAGAAGACGGACCGGCGCATGCATCGCGCCGATCCGTCGCACACGGCATTACCGTTTGCGGTGAATGTCGTGCGTCACGAAGCCCGAGTCGTTGTTGGGCAGCGCGAGGCCGTCCTTGACTGCGAGCGTCTTGCGGATGTCGTCGAGACCCGCGGACCAGTGGTCGCGCATCGTCGACAGACCGAACTGATAGTCCTTGTAGTGATGCTCGTACGCCTTCTGCTGATAGATCAGGTGCTGGATGTTGTACTTCTTGCTGCACGACATCGCATCGGCCTCGACGCACCACGGATCCGCCTTGCGCTGCTCTTCCGGCACCTGGTCGAGCACGTGGCGCAGCACGTTGCGGTAGCGCTGTTCGCGCTGCAGCGTGTCGGTGACGAAACGCGTGCGGCTCGAATACTGCACGTCCTTCGTGCGCTCGGCGACGTCGGCCATCGAGCGCGGCAGCGGCCCGCGCGCGCTCCACAGATCGACCTGGAACGCGAGCGTGTCGCGGCGCGGCCGGGCGCGGAGCACTTCCATCAGCGGCGTATTCGACACCACACCGCCGTCCCAGTAGTACTCGCCGTCGATCTCGACCGGCGGGAACGCGGGCGGCAGCGCGCCGGACGCCATGAAATGCTCGGGCGCGAGGCGGGTGCGCGTGTTGTCGAAGTACACGAAGTTGCCGGTGCCGACGTTGACCGCGCCGACCGACACGCGCGTCTCGCCCGAGTTGATCCGGTCGAAATCGCACAGCTTCAGCAGCGTCGCGCGCAGTTGCGACGTGTCGTACCAGCTGATCTTCTCCGGATGATCGGATACGCCCGGTACCGGCGGCGGAAAGCGCGGCACGAAGAAGCCCTGCTGGCCCTGCATCATCGCGCTCGCGGCCTGCGACGCGGTGAAGAACGTGCGGATCTGGTCGATGCTGTTGAACAGCGCGAATTCGAATGCGGCCGGAACCGTCGGGAAGAACGCCGGCTTGCAGATCGTTTCCCAGAACTCGCGCAGCCGCTCGACACGATGCTCGGGCGCATTGCCCGCGATCAGCGCGGTGTTGAGCGCACCGATCGAGATGCCCGCGATCCAGTCGAGCGGAATGCCTGCCTCGTGCAGCCCTTCGAACACGCCGGCCTGGTACGCGCCGAGCGCACCGCCGCCTTGCAGCACGAGCGCGATCGTCTCGTACGGCAGCGTGCGCGCGGCGGCCGGTGCGCCGACCTCGTGATGCAGGTCTGCCGCATCGACGGCCTGTTTTTCTGTTCGGGCGTGCGGTTTCATCAGTTCTCCGAGATATCCCGCCATTCATGGCGGAGACGGATGGCGCGACGTCGACGGACGGCACGCCATCGTGAGTAGTGAGAATAGGCGGTGATGCGGGAATCGCCTCCCTTCAGGGAGGCGGGGACGTTACTGCATGAACCAGCCGTGGCTGACGATGAACGACTGGCCCGTGAGCGCAGCGCTCGGGAAGGCCGACAGGAACAGCACCGTCTGCGCGACGTCCTGGACGGTCGTGAACACGCCGTCGACCGTATTGCCGAGCATCACCTTCTTCACCACTTCCTCTTCGCTGATGCCGAGCTCCTTCGCCTGCTCCGGAATCTGCTTGTCGACCAGCGGCGTGCGCACGAAGCCCGGACACACGACGTGCGAGCGCACGT
>NZ_JAAGPE010000175.1:0-21295 GCF_017104605.1 Burkholderia sp. Ac-20384
TGGGTGGCCGGCGCGCGGAAAGTGGCGGCTTGCGTGCCTGGCGGAGCCGGGCGCGCAAGGTGCCGCGCGCCGGCTGGCGAAGAGGAAAGGGCCGAGATCCCGCCTCGAGGTGGCAGAGTCCGCTACCGCCGCCCGCACCGGCCGCTCGATGCGGACGGGGTGGGCTCGCCCCGAACCGGTGGTACAGGCCGCGGTACACAAACTGGCGATCGTGTACCACTGAGCGCCCGGGGCCGCAGGCCCGGGCGAGTAGTGGAACAAGGTGAGCTGCGATTGCCGCCGGCGCCAGGCGGGCGCCGGCGGCCGCTCGCTATTTCGCTGAGTTCCGTAGTCCGTGCACGACGCCGGCGTTGTATGCCGCGATCAGCGCAGTACGGATACACCAGACGGCGCAATCGTGAAAATCCAGGCGATCGCGATAACGGGTCTTGAGCGTTTCGATACTCAGGTGCTCGCGCGCGATCGCAGTAAGCAGCGCTTCGAATTCGGCTTTCTTCATAGTCAGTCCCTCCGCACGCCCTGGCCGATCTCGAACGCGTCGCGTAACGCGTGGATGAGTTCGCCCACAGTCATCGTCACTTTGTCGCCATCATCGGTCCCGGTCATGCGGGCGCCGAAATGTTTGTCGGCGATCGCACACAGCAAATGTTTGATGTAGAAGAGCTGCATTGTCTTTCCTCATGTTCGGACGGGGCCGCGGCGAGCGGCCGCCGGATATACAGGACGACTACTTTACGGAGCGCCCGCATTCGAATGCTTCGCGCAATGCGTATCTCAGGGAGGTAACGCATACCTCGATATCGGTTTCCGCGTTCCAGAAGACCTGGATTTCCTCGCCGAATGATCTTTGTGCGATCGTCTCCAACAACACTTCGATTTGATACTCAACCATGATTGACCCTTAACGTTCGTCGAGCCGGCCGCCCTCGGTGGCCGGCGTCGCGCGACTAGGAAAGCTGCACAGCACCGCAGTTCTCGGCCAGGCAGAAGGCGAAATACCAATTTCGGTACAGTTCGGCGAACAGGTGATCGCTATTGGCGTCGATTGCCCCAAGGAATCGGCTGAAATCGTCGGCCAGCTTTGCGGAAGTCCGAGATCCGATCGTTCCCGACGTGAGCGAGAAATCGATCAGTTCCTTGAACGGGCCGTCCGTTGCTGCGATCGCGCCGTTCGTATGGCAGATTCGCGCGGCGCCGATCGAGATCGCCGGGTAATCGGCGAGCTCGGCCAGGCGCTCGCGGAAAATGTCGTGCATGACGTAAGTACCGGCGCTGAATTCGAACGAATTCCGGTACCGATAGATACGCGCCATGTCCAGGTCGCTTGCGCGGTGCGGGAACCGCACCGCGGCGTCCAGGCGGACGCAAAACACGTCGACAGGGTCGCCGTTTTCGTTCGTGCGGGGATGGTCCAGCTGCTCGAGACCGGAATAGGCTGAAACGATCAGTCGCATGATGAATGTCCTCTGTTCGGGTCTTAGGCGGCGGCCAACGCGGCGCCGGCGACGGGCGCCGTCAGGCGCGCCTTGGCGGCCGCAAAGTAGGTCGCATCCAGTTCGATGCCGATATACCGGCGCCCGAGCTCGCGGGCGGCAACACACGTCGAGCCGGAGCCCGCGAACGGATCCAGTACGACGTCGCCGGGCTGCGTAAAAGCGGAAATGAGTGTGCGCAGCGCGGCGACCGGCTTTTCGGTCGGATGGTGGCGATTACCGCTGTACGGAAACGGCATGACGTCGGCGATCGGCGCCGCAGGCGCAGCAGGCCGGCCCTTGGCGAGCAGATAGGCGGATTCGTGCTGGTACTTCACCAGGCCGGCCTTGGATGCGTAGGACTTCGTGAAGACGAAGTGGCCGGCGACGCGAAAGCCGGCCGCCTTCCAGGCGTCGAAAAACAGGTCGACCTTGTTCCAGCCATAGAACGAAATGCACACCGCGTCGCGCTTCAAGACGCGGAACATTTCGGCGAACGCCGGCACCAGCCAGTCGCCGTTCACGTCGTTCGCGATCGAGCGGCCGCTCCGATCGCGGAAGTTCACGAGATAGGGAGGGTCCGTCACGATGCAGTCGACGGATTCAGGGGCGAGTTTGGGCATGGCGACCAGGCAGTCGCCGTTGTACAAATAGCTCACGGTCAGCTCCTCAGAGTTGAGATAGGGGCAGCCGGAGCACAGCCAGAACGATCTGGCTCGCAAACCGTGCTACCCGGAGCTGGCGAGCGCCCGCCGGAGAATGGGGGGCAAGGGGACCGTGGAATACCGGAGTGCGCGAAGCGCGCGAGGATATGCCGCGAAAGCCCCTTGCAGGAGCAGGGCGCCGCGCGACACTCGTCGCGCGCGGCGCATTGGTCCGTCCGCCAGGCTACGGCGGGCGAACGTGGGCTCCGGGTTGAAAGGTCGACTGCAGAGATGAGCCGAGTGCATCGACCGTAGCCTGTGTGCTGGGCCGGCGAGCGGTGTAGCGTCACGGACATGAGCGCCACGGCGGTCGCAGATCGCCGGGCGCGATCGCGATTTCATTGGCGCGGCCGCGCAGCGGCCGCCGCGAGAAATTTCGCCCGTGGGAAGCATGCGCCGGCCCTGCTCACCACGCTGAACTTCGGCCGCAGCTGGGCAGACTAGGGGCGATCGCCCCGGAGGAAAGCGCCGAGCTGCTGCCGTTGATACCCGATGCTGCCGGTTGTCTCCTCGACGACCGCATCGGGCTGCAGGATTCCGAGCTCGACCTGGCGCTCGAATGCCGTTTTCATCACCCGCCGGTAGTTCCGCCCCCCGGCAAAGAGGATGCGTCGAGCGGACGCAGGCCACGCTGTCGGCATGAAGCGATCGAGCTCGGCGAGCATCGCATCGGCACGTGCCGGCGTCATGAGCTGGTCGTACGGCGCGATGAAGGAATCCGGATTGATGAACCCATGCAAGGCAGACAGGATCATCACGGCGGGCTCGCGCGATGGTTGGACGTTCGCGCGAAAGGTGCTGTACATCACGCCTCGATACAGGTCGATCGCCGGGGCTGTATGGTCCAGCTTGGTGGCGGAGCACGCCAGGACGACAAGGGTCGGCGCAGCTTGATTCACGAGAGGCATGAGGATCCCCATTACGCGTCGAACGCGAATTCAAATGACGTTTGCGCGCCGGCGGTGGTTGCCTTGTGCACCCAGGCGTCGCGTGCATCGGTCGGCAGGTCGCTGTAGCGTACCGCGTGCGCCACCAGCTGGTCGACATCGTGACCGAGGTTGAGACCGAGGCGATCCTTGAAGTCCGTTCGGCGCGCGATCTCGTCATGCTTCTGTTGCTGCTTGTGCGATAGGACCAGCGCACCGTAACTCAGGTACCACCGATAGCCGGCCGTGATTCCGCCCGGATGAAAGCCCCGGTCGTGCATAGCAGCCAATCGATCCGCTTCGAACTCGAGGATCATCTCGGCCGACTCGGCGTCGACGTCGAAACGCTGCCCGGTTCGCACATCCCAGGTGCTTTTTCCGTCGTCGAAGTCCAGGATCGTCGGGGCGCACGGCGCATCCTCGGTGAGGGCCTCAAATAGCGCATCTCGAAATCCGGTCCACTGGTCGGCAGTCTCGTCCCATTCCTTCCCGACGCGCAAGAACAGTGGCTCCGGCATCGGCACCGGCGCGAGCGATGCGACGTCCGGCACCTGGTAGCTCATTCCGTGCAGGTAGATATCGCGATAGTCCGCCCAGATCGCGAAGGGCGCTGCGAGCCCCTGCAGCGATTGCATCGCATCGATTGCGATCATCATGGTGAGCGGCAGTGTCTGAAACTTCGGTCCGGTACCGGCTTTCCGGGCGCGGATCAGCTCGTCGCGGTCGATGGTCATCATGTATCGCACCAGTTCGCGGACCGTGCCCGCACCGAAAGTATCGGGCTCGATGCACACATATCCCGCCTGAATCGTCCTGCCGACCCAGTTCCGGCGAGACCAGTCGTAGCGGATCGCCCGAATGAACCGGTTCAGCTGCTGCAAGCCTCGCGCGTAAGCGTATCGGTCTTCGTCGAAACGGATCATCTCCGTGAGCGAGCGGTCGTCAGCCTGCTGGCATGTCCAGCAGCCAGTACGTGCGTCGCAGTGGCCGCGACGCACGCGTTTGCCGGCCGTCGCTTCTTCGAATGTCAGGTCCGACACGACCGCGCAGCTGCTGTTGCCGGCATGCGCATAGATGCGCTTCGTCTCTTCGAAATCGGTATAGCCGGTGCGCAGGCCCGACGATACCTCGCCGACGAATTCCCAAACGTCTTCGGTCGACCAGTCAGCGATCGGGCAGAGGGTAAGTTCGCGGTCGCTATTGCGCACGGGCGCGTCGGCGCGATCGCCGCGCGCGGTCATTTTGGCCTTTCGCCGATCGCTTTCTTCGAACCGCGTGCCCAACAGCACCACCGGCTCGGCATAGCCGGCTTTCTTTGCCTCGCGGTACAGTTGATTTCGGCCGACGCGGCTCGGCTCGATCTTTAACGAGACCGAGCAGTCTGAGTTCGTGCCGGCGTAACTGGGCAGAGCGCGGCCGGTGAGAATCGACATTTGCCACGATGTCGCGAGCGACGGTGTAACGACCTGCACGTGTACTGCGAAACCATGTACGCGCCCATACTCGGCCATCTTCGCGAGTTCACGATGCGCATGCTCGACCATCTCCGGCGACTCCACCAACGTGTCGGCCGTGATGACGCACACAAGCGGATGACCGCCTGCAGCCGCGTGTTGCCGTGCGGCTTCCAGCGCAAGCGTCGACACGACCCCGCTGTCCTTGCCTGCGCTGAACTGGCAGATCACCATCTGGTTGGCTGCAAAAAGCGCCCCCAGTGCCTTGATCGAGCGCGCGACGCGCTGATCAAGGGTGGGGCGCACTTCAGCCTGCTGGAACATTTCGGCCGTTTGCATAGCACTCAGCCGAAATACCAGACCTGGCACTGATAGACCGCATCACGCGTAAAGCGCTCGCGCAAATCCGGTTCGAGCGCGGCGTTCGCCAGGATCCGCTCGAACAGATTGAGGATTCGAACGCAGGCCTCGCCGACATGTGAGCCTGCGTCGCATCGCATGATTTCAGCGTCGAGCTGATTCCAGACTGCGGCGTTGATCTTCTCCTGCACGGTGCCCGCCACCGCAGTGTCGTCTGGTTCCTCTGGGGTAGGGACCGGGAAGCCTGCAGCAGCGAGCTCGCGACGCGCGTGGTCGTCCCATCGTGCAGGCGCTTCAGCTTCGCATCGGAATGCGTACTGGACGGCGGCCTCATGTTGCGGCGAGCCTTCCTCGCTGTCGACTTTCACTGCGACTTCGAAGTATTCGCCGAACCCGTGCGTGCATGCTCGCACGATGAAGCGTGCGCCTTCCGGTGGCTCACCCAATGCCCGGATGATCACCTTGATGAAGGCGCGGCATTCAGCCCGGCTGCGATTTTTGAAGTTCTCGTTTGCCAGCTGGACACACGGTTCATCGGCCGGTGACGGGCCGCAATCGATAATCAGGTTATACATCTCACTTCCCCTTTGAGTTAGTTTTATCAGATCGGGAATTACAATTCGGAGTCCGAATGCATCGGTTTGCGCCGATCTCGGATACTGCAGTTCTCAGCCGTTGTCGTGAATCAGTGGATTTCGCGTCTCACAAAGAGGCTTGCCCCTGTCGCCGAGCGCGGAAAGCCGTGAGCATCGGTGGTTTCCGCGAGCATTGCGTCAACGTCCATCTGTACATTGGCTCCAGATCGACGGTTGCCGGTCCGATGTATGCCAATGACCTCGAGCAGCTGCAGGCGGCCGGCCCGATAATCGTCGATGGTCATCATGGCGCGGACATCCGGCGCCAGACGATCGGCGTAGCGCAACGCGAGACGCTGAAGCGCGAGTTCGACCGCGCGATCACTGAACCGACGCGACAGCGTGATTCGATCCGCAGCCAGGTGGACAGTCAGACGGCCCGACGACGTCAGCATGAAGTGCTCGACGCGCTCGACCCTGCCACCGTTGGCGAGGCGCGTCGCCTGCAGCGGCAACACGAGCCGCGCGACCTGCAGGTCGCGGGGGCCGTCGACCCAGTCGATCGCCAACTGCGATCCGTTGCCGCGTTTCGTAACCGTGATCGCGAAAGACGTTGCGGGAAACGCCTCATGCAGGATCGTCTGCACCAATTGCACGGTGTCGACAAGGGTGAGTGTGTCGGCCAGAACGATGGCAGGCGTTGCGACGTCCGGACTGGTCCGTGTACGAGCTGCTTCGGTGGAACCGGAGCTGCGGCTTTCGGTGGTAAGCATCATGATCGACCTCGATAGAAATGGAACACGACAACGTTCGGTAAGGCGCCGGCGGATAGCGCCGGCGCGTTCGGGTTAGCCCTTCAGCTTGCGCATCTCTTCGGCGAGCACCCACATGGCGCGATTAAGGCGGAGATCCTGATCGATGCCGGTCACACTGCGAGTCGACGTCCGGCGGCCAGCTGCGGACCGACCACGCAGTCCGCCCTTGATCACGTTTTCCTGAACACGCTGGAACGTGGTCCAGAGATCGGGGCGCGTGTCTTCGGTGCGACGCGGGTGGAGCAGTTGGTTCTCGGTGACTGGTGCCGGTGCTTCGGTCACGTCATACCGGAGAGCCAGCACAGAGCGTGCGAAAGCCTGTTGTTCGCCTTCGTCGAGCTGCACGGCCTCCATCCCGTCCTTGCACTCACGGATCAGGTCGAAGCCGTCGAGCACCTCGTGCGCACCATTAACGACGTGATCCACGACGTCCCCCTTGTGCGGTACGCGGATGTCGTGCGTCGTGTCACCCCACACCAGCCCGTTCTGGCAAACGAAGCGGAAGTAGCCCCCCAACATCTGGTAGCTGCTTGAGCCGTCATGCGAATTCAGGAGGATGATTTCCGGCGTTTCCGGGGAGGCGACCTGAGAGGCGTGCCGCAGGCGCAGCATGTGCTTCGTATGCTCCCGCTTCGCGTCGACGCGCACCCGGGTTTGGCAAACCATGAACGGCTGGAACCCTTCGGTCCGCAGCTTCGTGAGGATCTCGATGGTCGGGATGTAGGTGTAGCGGTCGGAACGTGAGTCATGCTTGTCGGCGGCGAAGATCGACGGCGCGACCTCACGGATCTGATCGTCCGTAAGGGGCGAAGTGGAGCGAACAATCGGGGCGTTGTTGCCAAACGTGGTTGCGAGTTTCATGGTTTTCTCCGTTGAAGATTCAGGTTTGATGCGAGGTGTCGGGCGTTCGCGGGTGTCCGTCAACACCAGACGACGTGGTCGTAAGCGACGGTGCGTCGGTAGTAGTTCCGTCCGTCCCAAGGCGTGTACGTGTATTCCATGTAGGCACAGTCAAGGACTACTATCCAATGCAGAAGCCGATTCTTGTCCATCGTGACCTCCATTCGAGAATGGTTTGTATTGCTGGCCGCCCGGGCCCCAAGATTCGGCGCTCCCCTCGTAGGGGTTCGGGCCGGTGACGACTTGACTTCGGCAGACCTGCTGCCGCCAGTCCCCTGAGTTCGTCGTCCCGCGACTAAAGGAGCCTGCCGGCGGGCGTGTTCAAGGGCGGTCGCAAAGCCGCATGCGGAGCGCAGCCCGAAGGGCGAGCACCGAACGGGTGCCGCGGCCGGCGAAGCGCACCCTTGAATGCGAACGACGGTGGGCTACGGTCGCGATTGGGACGGCGAGATCAGGGGACTGGCGGCACGCGCAAAGTTGAGACAGCACCGGCTCGCCGCGCGGCGAGCGCCGATTCGTGCGGCCTTCCGGCCGCACGACTGGAATTGCGCGTGCACCGCTCGGTGCACGCCCCGGCACTACCTGACGGGATTGACCCCGACCGCGATCCCCCGCAGCTCGATCGGCGTTGTCTCGGCGGTCACTCTGCTCGTCAGGAGACTGACGGTATGCGCAAAGTTGAGGCAGCTGCGGCTCGGCGCGCGGCGAGCCCCCTTCGAGCGGCCGCGGCCGCGAGCCTGGTCAGGCAGGTGCCGCGTGTCGCGGCCGTTCGCGACACGCGGTTGCGCTATGCTTTGCCGTGATCGTGTGAAATCAGAGACGAGTCAATGCTCATTCGTGAACAGGGACGCCTCATCAAGGTGCTGCGCGTCGAACCACCCACGCAGCCCCCGACCAGGGGGCGCCGGCGCGAACACGTGCTCGGCACGTTTCGCGCCGACAGACCGATACCGCCCGAACTGCTCGATGCGTTGAGCCGCGACGAGCGCAAATCCCTCGAGCGCTGGCTCGCGGTCTACAGGGATAGCCAGGCGCGCACGGATGCACGCACGACGCTGGCCACCGCGCCAGCGCACCTCGAGTCGCTCGTCACCGCACTCGAGGTGGCGGCCGACACGTTGTCGGCCGCCGATGCGGACTACCTGTGGACGCAGCTGCAGGTGATCGCTCGCACGTTGAAGCGCGCCGGTCATCCACGGCCGCGCGCAGCACGCCGGCCGCCGGCGCCGCTGCCCGGGCAGCAAGATTTCTTTGGTGAACGCGACGAGCTCGAGCAGCTGGCCGAACAGTAAGCGCTCCTCCCTCCAGGACAACCACCGTGCAACCACACCGTATCGTCGAAGACACAGCCCGCACGCGGATCCCGACTCGACCTGCCAACAATCGGGACGGCCAGCGCTCGACGTGGCCACGCTGGTGTCTACGCGTGCTCCGTGCCTCCAGATCACCATTCAAGATCCATTGAGAGGTCTGACGAGAGATCGCCATGTCGAACCGACGCGCACCTTCATCACGACGACACCAGCCGTCCGCGCACGCGAAGCTCGCCCGGACCTTGTTGCTGCCGATGCCCCGGCAGAAGGCAGAGGAACTCGCATTGCAGTATCACTCGGCGTTCCAGGCGCTGCGCATGGGCCGCGGCTCGGCGCACGGACTGGCTGTTCTACTGCAGCTGGTTGTGCTTGCGGGCTTCGTCGACGAAGCCCGCAAGCACGAATTGCGCGTGGAGGTCCTGGTGGCCACCGAACGCGGCATCAACGCCGCGCTCGAGCAGGGCAAGACTTGCGGCGAGTGGGTGCTCGATCCGCAGACGGATGAACTCGTCGCCGCGCTGATCGGGTGGCACGATGATCAGCTGCGCGCGGCGCCGCTGGCGGTGTTCGCCGAGGCGCTCGAGCGGCTTGAGCGGATGCGTGACGGCCGGTCATATGATCGGCCGCCGGCACGCCGTGTTGGAACAGGATCCCGGCTCGGTTGAGCTCTCCTGAATCGGCGCGCCGGAACCGGATGTTGCGAACCACCCGCACCCCTGATATATATACAGTATTCTCAGCGGCAACGGCGGCCGTACGGCGCGGAAAGCAGAATGGACAATCTGATTCGGATCGGCGACGTTCGCCATCGCGACGCCTTGACGCGGCCGATGTACGAGCTCGACGGCAAGCGCGTGGACTTGGTCCGTGCACCGCGGAGCCGAGCATGATCGTCGCGCCGATGCTCGAGCAGCGCGACACGATGGTCGCGCTCGGATGGACCGTGGTGAGCGACTACGGGTATTCGCATCGCAGCGGCTGGACGATCGGCGTCTGCCGTGTACGCGACAAGTGGGTCGTCGAGCTGTGGGATGGCACGTCTCTTCATGCCAACGTCGACTCGCCGGTCGCGGCCGCCCGGCTTCATCGGGAGCTCGTCGCCGTGACAGACTCGGACACACGCGGCGACGTCGACGACCAGCACGAGATGTCGAACTGATCAGGCGAAGGGCTCCGCAGCGGCCTGGCCGGGCACGTCAATCCCCGTCGTATGTGAGATCGTGCCACCGTTGCGAGGTGCCGCCACCTGACCCGAGCTGGCCACGCGGAAACTGCTTGACGGCTATCGCGTGCAGCGCGCGCTCGTCGCGCGCGGGATCGCCGCAGCTGCGGCGCACCTTCAGATCGCGAACGCGACCTTCGTCGTCGAGCCAAACTCGCACCAGGACATTCCGGCGGGCCTCGCCCAATCGCGGGACTGCGCGAGACAACATGCGGTCGATCAGCGACATAGACGTCCTCTTCACTGGTGGGCCTGGCTGGACTTGAACCAGCGACCAATCGATTATGAGTCGACTGCTCTAACCGGCTGAGCTACAGGCCCGACTACATGGTCGGAGTGGCAGGATTTGAACCCGCGACCCTCTGGTCCCAAACCAGACGCGCTACCAGGCTGCGCTACACTCCGAGCGGCAAATATGCCGTGTTATTCAGCATCCTGAATCAGAAAGCGATCGCGATTCTTCGCGCTCGCAATCCATTGCGGTGCCTTACCACGCCCGCTCCAGGTGGCGCCGGTTTTCGGATCACGATACTTCGGCGCGACCGGCGCGCGGGTGGTCGACGCGGCTGCTCGCCGGCGTCCGAATAGTTGTTCGGGCGTGATGTCGTATTCAGCGATCTGTTCGCGAATTGCCGTGATGATGCTGTCCAGCTCGGCAAGCCGCGCTTCTTCGGCTTGCTGCGCCAGTGCCTCTGCTTGTGCCTTCAGTTCTTGGTAGGTAGCCATAGATGGGAGACGATTTCCTTTGAGAGATAGCTCTGGAGAGAGCGACCCATTATATCCGCGAGCGAAATCGGTTTCGATCGTTTCCCGACTAGAGCTTCCCGCATTTCACCTGAGAAAGAGCTGCAACATGATCGCGAGGCCCCCAAACAGGCCAACCATCCCTGCGGCTATTCCAGCAGCTTCTGATTGTGCTGACAAGATAGGCAAGCCCACCGGCAACCGCGAAGGTGAGAATACCGCAGCCCAGAACCGCTAGTGGACTGACATTCGGCGCAAAAAAGCTAGTGGGTTCCATGCAATGGACCTCCAATTTATAAGGCTTCCTAACAATTTTACATAACAAATACTAACGCACCGACGGACGTCGGAATCTTTGTATGTGTTGCATTGTCGAGAGTCTTTCGACGACCGATCAGCGGTCCACGGCGGACTGAACACAACGAATTCGCGCCATCGGAACATTGCTTTCAAGCATCTCCTATTGTATTGGTCGCTGTTACCTCGATAGCTGCTAAGCCACGGCATCTGCACGCCGGGCCAACTGCTGTTGTGGCAATCTGTGAAAATACCGGGAGACCGCCGCAATCGTGCCAAGTGCGCATTTCGGTCGGGTTTCGATGAGATGCGGAATAATGGCGGGATTCTGCGTTCGATTTTGCAACACTCACACATTCTTTGTTGGAACTATGGAAGCCCTCACCCTTCACGCATTGCAAGCCGAGTTATTTGAACTCGATAATCAGTTGGCCCAAACCAAGGGCGTAGAAAAGAAAGCGGCGCTGGCGACGTTCAAGGAGCAGGTCGCGCTGTACGGGATCACCCAGCAAGAAGTGTTGTCGGCGCTGGGCTATGTACAGACGAAGCCTAAGCGCGCAGCGGCGAAGTACTACGACCCGGCGTCGGGCCGCAGTTGGACAGGCCGCGGCCCTCGTCCGAAGTGGCTGGAAGGCAAGGATCTCGCCGACTATGCGATCGACCGCTCGCCGCAGCCGTGGTGGCCTGGCGAAGACTCGTGAATGCCATGCAAGCACCTCGTGAAGGCGCTCACGGGATGCTTCGTAGACGTCAAAGGCTTGCGAGCGCGGGCATTTTTCTGACGTTGTCGAGCTGCGGATACGCGACAGTCGATCGCAGGACCAACCGCCGGAGCACCACCGCGGCACGCCGGGCTCGCGCAAGGTTTGCCGCACAGAATTAACCACTCGCGCTCCAAATTGTGGGTACGCCACTCGATACACCCCTAATTTCTGTGTAGTCGTTTCGACGATGACTGCCACAGGACGGTGCGGAAGCAGAGGTTTCGCGCTGTAGAACGGGATGCTGTAGTCGTTTGGCTGAGCCCAAACAGCGACGTAACAATGATTGACTTTCTGTCTCGAGCGGCCCGCCTAGAATGACTTGACCAAATCGTCTTATGATCTAATAGCCAAATTTCGTACGTTTTGATGTCGAGTCCGGACCATCTGTTCGACGCCATGAACACGCCGGAGCCCGAGCAACCGGTTTTCGTCCTGACGACGCCGACAACCGTGGATGTCTCGTCGGTTTTGGCTGATCGGTCCCGGTTCGGCCCAGCAGTCCGCTGCTTTCTGTCGCCGTTCGACGCACTGCTGGAGATGTTGTTCCTGCAGCGCCAGGATTCCGACGCAGTCGAGGAGTTTCTGCAGTCGAGCCGCTTGCCGGCGGGCATCTTCTTTTCGAACAGGTTTCGGCAGCGGCCGCTGACCGTACATGTAGCGTGGCTGGCTCACGAGAATCGGCTCGTTGCGCATCAGGATTGCCATCTCATCCGGGCGGCTCGAGATCAGGCGGCAAAGTGGCGCATGAGCCCGCGAGGCCACACAGTGATGGCGATCGAAGCTGAGACTTGGGCGATACTCGATCGATTGCACGAGCGCGCCGGGCTGTTTGCCTGGCGAGACACGTTGCAGATCGCGCGTCGGTGGCTCGCTTCGCCGACCGTCGAAGAAAGCTCGCTCCGGCGGGCAGTCGCGGCGCTCGATGCTGTCGCACCAATGGTTGTGCCGGCTGGTGAGGCTAAGCAGTTGGCGCTGTACGACCCGGAAGCGGGGTGTTGGCACTTCGTGCCGCGCGACGTCATCGCGTGACACCTCGCCAGCGGTCGGTGGGCGTCGTGGTTCGCAGGACATGAACAAGAAACAGAGAGGGCCGAAGTGAGCATCAGCGAAACAATTAGTAGCTTCGCGTCGGGGGCGGTCGACTGGAACCGGCGCCCGGTCGCATTAAATTTCGGGCGGCTGCAAGGAACCTTGGGACGCCTGCTTGCGCTTCAGCACGCAAACGTTCACGAAGGGCTGATGACCGGGATCCACGGGCATCTCACCTGCGTGTCGACGCGACATGACCTGCCGCCAAAGCTGTTTATCGGGGTGCCAGTATCGGTGCGACTGGTGACCGACCGCGGGCAGCTGCACGTCATCAACGCGATTATCCAGAACGTTCAGATCGGCCAGAGCGATGGCGAACTTTGCGTTTACCAGCTGACCGTTTGCGATGCCCTGTCGCTGATGGACAAGCGTACGAACTCGCGCGTTTTCCGGAAGCAGAGTGTTGTCGACATCCTCGCCGTGATGTTCAACGAATGGCGCCAGCGCAGCCCTGCCCTCGCCCGCGCTTTTGAGTTCGACCTGTCGTTTCTGAATCGCGACCGCTATCCGCCCCGAGAATTGACTCGGCAGGTAAACGAAACGGACGCCGCATTTGTGCGGCGCCTGTTGCGTCGCGAAGGGATTTCGATCTTCGCGAAGGCCGGCACCGCAAAGGGCAGCTCGAGTGGTCAGGAAGATACCCCAGTCCACACTCTGGTCTGCTGCGACAATCCAGACTCGTTGCAGGAAAGTGGGGCCGGGACAGTCCGCCTTCATCCCCGCGACGCCGGCACCGAAGAGCGCGATACCGTAACGCTTTTTGCCCTGCACGCTCGGCTGGTACCGGGCGCCGCCAGCCGCCCATCGTGGGACTACAAGAAGGCTCGCATCGATGAATCGACCGTCGCCGGAAGTGTCGACCAGGGCGAGGCCGGAAATGACCTCGCCAAGCTCCTGACCGACGTCGCGATCGATATCCCGCACGCTGGAGATTCATGGGACGATCACGAGCGCCTCACTCGCTCACGCATGCTGGCTCATCAATTCGAAGCTGAACAGTACGACGGTGCGAGTGGGATTCGTGATCTCGCTGTAGGCACCTGGATCACGCTGACGGGTGATGCTGAACTGGACATGCAGTCGGCCGACAAGCGGCAGTTTGTCATCACGTCGATTCGCCACGACGTCTCGAACAACCTACCAAAGGGGCTGACGGAGCGCGTGCAGACGTTGTTCGCTGCGAGCAAGAACCTTGTGTCACCTTCACCGGCCCAGCTTGCGCCCTCATCCACTGAATCGGATACGCGTTACGAGAACACGTTTACCTGCGTGCGCCGCGGCGTCCCGATCACGCCCGCGTATGATCCGAAGATCGACCTCCCTCCGGTCCACCTGCTGACTGGCGTCATCGTCACACGCGACGGCGATGAAGTTGTGAGCGACGAGCTCGGTCGAGTCTATGTGCGAATCCACGGCCTAGATCCCGCTGACCATTCACATGCACAAGGGGCTGGCACGAACGACAACGCGGGCGACAGTGCCCCGATCCGGGTGGCTTCGAGTCTGGCGGGCACCCAGTTCGGTGCGTCGTTTCTTCCTCGCGTCGGCATGGAGGTTCTGCTCGGCGCGATCGGTGGGGATCCGGACCGGTTGGTGATCATTGCGGTCCTCGGCAATGGTGCGAATCCGCCGGCTGCGTTCACGCACACCAGCTCGCTGCCAGGCAACCGGTATGTGTCGGGTATCAAGACGAAGGAAATCAAAGGCCAGCGTTACAACCAGCTACGCCTCGACGATACGCCGGGCCAGATTTCCAGCCAGCTGGCCAGCGAACACGCGCATTCACAGCTGAATCTGGGGTATCTGACGCAGCCGCGTCAGGATGGCAGCGGTCAGGGTCGTGGCGAGGGTGCCGAGTTGCGTACCGATGCGGCGGCCGCGCTGCGAGCCGCCCAGGGTATTCTGCTGACGACCTATGCGCGCTCGCAGGCTAGCGGAGGACAACTTGACCGCGACGAGCTTCTCCGCCTGCTCGGCGAATGCACCGAACTGTTCAAGTCACTAGGCGACTATGCCGGTCAGCACGGCGGGCGGGCCAGCGATACGCAACCGCAGAGCCAGCTTGCCGCAGCAGTGAAGAGTTGGAACTCCGCGACGAATGACGGAACTGCGGCGCAGCATTCGGGCGTGATCGTCCTCGGCGCCGAAGCCGGCACCGTCAACGTCACCCCGAAGTCGCACGTAGCCTATGCCGGCGAGAACATTGACCAGGTAGCGCAGCAGCATGTCCAAATGACGAGTGGCCAGCGCCTGAATGCGACAGCAGGTCAGGGAATGAATCTGTTCGCGCGCGGCGAAGGGCTCAAAGCTGTCGCAGGCGAAGGTCCGCTGCTGTTGCAGGCACAGGCCGACACACTCACGGCGAATGCCCAAAAAGATATCAAGCTGACCAGCAACGAAGGCCAGCTCGTCGCGATGGCCAAAACGATTCGTCTCGTGGCAGAAGACGGCAGCTACGTCGAAATCGGGAACGGCGTCACGATCGGCACAAACGGCAGTATCAAGCTGCTGTCAGCCTCGCACCAATGGGGCGGGCCTTCGACGCAACAGGCAAGTCAAACCCCTTTCAGTCGGGCTCCAACCGACCAGCAGTTCCGCTTGCACTTCCCGGGGCACACGGATGACGCACCAGCCATTGCGGCAAATCGCTCATATCGGATTTCACTGGATGACGGCCGCGTCATTGAAGGCAAGAGCGATGCAACCGGGCTAACGAGCCTTCTCAAGGACGACATGGCGCGGATTGCCAAGATCGATATTCTGAAACCGACATTGTGATCAGCGGGCGGGGAAAAGAAATGGCCGACGACAAGAAGCCAGACCAAGTCATTGCGCAGGGGGCGGGCGTCCTGCATTCGAATCGGGGAAACTACAAGCATGTCGAAATTCCGGCGGACCGTCCCGGCGTCGTCATTTTCTTGCACGGCGTGAACGATCCCGGTGGAAACTATGACCATATCGAGAAGGGCTTGTGTGAAGGGCTCAATGAACGCCTGAGCCGTGTCGACTTGAAGCCCGGCGAGTATGGCGTCGCGTTCCAGCTCGCAAAGAACGTGACGCACAAGGACCCCACATTCGATCGGTACAAAGAAATCAAATACGATCCGGACACCTACTTATACCAACGCACCGAGGTGGCAGACGGACCGGGTAAGACTCATAGCATGTTCATCCCGTTCTACTGGGGATATCGCGCGAGTTCCGACGAAATCAAGGGCGGAGCAAAAAATCCGTCGACCTTCCGTGGACAGTATCAGGACAAGTACGGCAACCGGCTGAGCAAACATTTCGCGAAGGGTGGCGGAATGTTCAACAACGCAACCACCAATATCCCCGCGATGTTCGATCCAGGTTGGCTGGACAATACGGTCAACCAACTGGCCAGCACGCAAATGAGCGACTACCAGTACAGCACTGAGAGCCCGCACCGACATTATTTTGTGCTCGCTGCGAAGCGTCTTGCGATGCTAGTGCACGCAATCCGTCAGGTCGACCCGAACGAAACGATAACAATCATGGCCCATAGCCAGGGCACAATGATTACGCTGCTTTCGCAAGCGTTCCTGGTCGAGGATAACAAGGAGCGCTGCGCCGACTGCGTGATCATGGTTGACACGCCGTATGGTGTGAGCGAACCCCGATTGGGCGATATTGCACAGCCGAGCGCAACTCCCTACACCTCTGACCTGCCTGATTTCTTCGGGCCATGTCAATCTTGGAAAACGGCCTCGACTACGTCAGTTGAACAATACTGCTGCTTGAACTCGTCGGGCGTCAGATACGCCAGACTTGAATGCGGCCGGACGGCGTTGTAATGACGCCGCCATTGCTCGATCACGACCGTGGCTTCGACGCGCGTGCGAAACCATTCTAGGCTCAGGCACTCGTCGCGGAATTTGCCGTTGAAGCTCTCGTCCGCACCATTTTGACAAGGCTTGCCCGGATCGCTGAGCGCCATTTCCATCCCGCTGTCCATTGCCCACTTCAGGATTGCCCGCGACACAAACTCCGAGCTATTGTCTGAGCGAAGATAACGTGGCGCACCGTGAACACTGACCAGCTTCGACAGAACCTCGATGACCCGCCCGGAGCGGATCGAGCCCGCAACGTCGATGGCCAGGCACTCACGTGTGTATTCGTCGATCACCGTCAAGCACTTCAGTTGCTGGCCGTTGGCGCAGGCGTCGAATACAAAGTCATACGCCCAGACATGCCGAGCCGCCGTCGCCGGCTGGGGTCGTGGGCGACGGACCGACACGCGTCTGCGGGGACGCTTTCGAGGCACCTGTAGCCCCGCAAGACGCCAAAGCCGCCATGCGCGATCCACGCTCATTGGATGGCCTTGGCGCTCCAGAAAGATCCGGATTCGACGATAGCCATAGCGGGGGTACTGCGCCGACAGAATGCTCATCGCCGCCAGCACCGGCGCATCCTGCACCGCGAGCGTCGATTCATAATGCAGCGCCGATCGCGCGACCGACATCAGCGCGCACGCCCGGCGTTCCGACTGGCCTCGTACCTTTGCGTACGCAACCTGCTGGCGGCGGGCGGGCGCGCTCACCACTTTTTTGCGTTGATCTCGCGCATCACGTCCAGTTCGAGATCACGCTCCGCCAGTATCTTCTTCAGTCGTGCGTTCTCTTGCTCGAGTTGCTTGAGCCGCTTGACGTCGGCCGCCTCCAGCCCGCCGAAGTGCTGGCGCCAGTTGTAGATCGTTTGTTCACTGATTCCGTGCTTCTTCGCGACCTCGGCGACCGGCGCCTTGTCCGCCTCACGCAGGATCGTGACCATCTGTTCGTCGGTAAATCGGCTCTTCTTCATGACTTCCCTTTCTCCGTTGGAAGCCATTTTCTCAAGTTTCAGTTGGTCCGAAAATTCCAGGACAGGTCAGGGCCACAACGCACCAGTCGGCGCGGCTCCGACAGACCAAGCATATCGTGACTGCGATCAACGAGATCAGGAGCATGGATTTTCTATGGTCCACCCGCAAACCGCAAGCGCAGACTAGTGGCGATAGGCGACTCGCGTTTATCTATCCGGCCTGTAGCGATCCGATCGAATCCGGATCTGGCCTGCATGATGAGGTCGCACGCTTCCGTCCCAATTAGTGGCGCGGCATGATGTCTGCCGGAAGTCCAGACGGGTTTGGGGAAGCGACGGATGGTCGTTTGCGCCATGCTGATTCGCTGCGCGAGTTGCGGAAAGTAACGGTGGTCACGGGTAGAGCTATCGGTCTGCTACGGTTCCGGCGCGGTAGTTCAGGTTAAACTCTGCGCCACTTCGCATGACAGCCCACGCAATGCGTACGAGTTTGTTTGCCAGTGCGCAGACAGCAACGTGTGCATGCCGGCGCTCGGCGAGTTGCAGTAGCCAGCGCTGGATCGGATCGTTTGGATGCTTGTCTTTCCACACCCAAAGCGCGCGGGCACCCTGCACGAACAGACGCCGCAGATAACTATTTCCCCGCTTTGTAATGCCTAGCAAGCGGGGCTTGCCGCCGGTTGTATGTTGCTGTGGCACCAACCCTACCCAGGCGGCAAGATCGCGTGCATGCCTAAACGTTGATGCATTGCCAACTGCGGAGACGATGGCGGTCGACAGCAAGACACCGACACCTGGAATCGTTTGAAGGCGCCGGCAAAGATCGCTCTCGCGCGCAAGACATTTGAGCCGTTCGTTCATCTGTTCAATGGTTGCTTCCGTGCGGTTTGTAGTGGTCTAATGAATCCGGACACTGATTTAGGCGAGAATGATCGCTATGAAGAGGTGTCTGATGAGCAAGCAACGACGTACGTTTTCCCCGGAGTTCAAACAGCAAGCCGCCAGTCTGGTGCTCGACCAGGGCTATAGCCATATGGAGGCAAGCCGCTCGGTCGGTGTCGGCGAGACGGTGCTGCGTCGCTGGGTGCAGCAACTTCAGATGGAGCGCCAAGGCGTCACGCCGCAGGGCAAGGCAATTACGCCGGATCAACAGCGTATTCAGGAACTCGAGGCGCGTATCGAACGCCTCGAGCGTGAGAAGGCCATTTTAAAAAAGGCTACCGCGCTCTTGATGTCGGAAGGCATCGAACGTACGAAGTAATTGATCAGATTGGCGCAAGCGAATCGGTCGAACTGATCTGCACAGTATTCGATGTATCGCGATCCTGCCTGTATGCATACCGGGAGCGTGCCCAGCGCGTTGACGCCGAGCGCATGGCACTGCGTAGCCGGGTACACGAGCTGTTCGTTGAGAGCCGAAGCTCTGCTGGTAGCCGCAGCATCATGGGCATGATGCAAGAGGAAGGCACGGCAATTGGCCGCTTCAAGGTCAGTCGTTTGATGGAAGAACTGGGATTGATTTGCAAGCAGCCGGGCAGCCATGCGTACAAGCAGGCGACGGTAGAGCGGATCGATATCCCGAACCATCTCAACCGTCAGTTTGTAGTGGTCTAATGAACCCGGACACTGATTTAGGCGAGAATGCTCGCCATGAAGAGGTGTCTGATGACCAAGCAAAGTCGTACGTTTTCCCCGGAGTTCAAACAGCAAGCCGCGTGTCTGGTGCTCGACCAGGGCTATAGCCATATGGAGGCGAGTCGCTCGGTCGGCGTCGGCGAGACGGTGCTGCGCCGCTGGGTGCACCAGCTTCAGATGGAACGTCAGGGTGTCACGCCGCAGGGCAAGGCAATCACGCCGGATCAGCAACGTATTCAGGAACTCGAGGCGCGTATCGAACGCCTCGAGCGTGAGAAGGCCATTTTAAAAAAGGCTACGGCGCTCTTGATGTCGGAAGGCATCGAACGTACGAAGTAATCGATCAAATCGGTGCAGGCGAATCGGTCGAACTGATCTGCGCGGTATTCGATGTATCGCGGTCCTGCCTGTATGCGTACCGGGAGCGTGTCCAGCGCGTTGATGCCGGGCGAATGGCGTTGCGTAGCCGTGTACACGAGTTGTTCGTCGAGAGTCGAAGCTCTGCTGGCAGCCGCAGCATCATGGGCATGATGCGCGAGGAAGGTACGGTGATTGGCCGCTTCAAGGTCAGTCGCTTGATGGAAGAGCTGGGATTGATCTGCAAGCAGCCCAGCAGCCATGCCTACAAGCAGGCCACGGTCGAACGGATCGACATCCCGAATCATCTCAATCGTCAGTTCGAGGTTGGTGCGCCGAATCAGGTCTGGTGTGGCGACATCACGTACGTTTGGACGCAGGGCCGTTGGCATTATCTGGCGGCGGTGTTGGACCTGTTCACGCGGCGGGTTGTTGGTTGGGCGTTCTCGACGCACCCTGATGCGGATCTGGTCGTGCAGGCGTTGGACATGGCCTACGAGCAACGCGGCAGGCCGCAAGGGCTGTTGTTTCATTCCGATCAGGGCGGTCAATACGCAAGCCGGAAATTCCGTCAACGCCTGTGGCGCTATCGGATACAGCAGAGCATGAGCCGTCGTGGAAATTGTTGGGACAATTCCCCGATGGAGCGGCTGTTCCGCAGTTTCAAGACGGAATGGCTGCCGTCAGTGGGATACATGACGGCGCAGGATGCAAGCCGGGACATCAGCCATTACCTGATGCATCGGTACAACTGGATACGGCCGCATCAGTTCAATGACGGACTGGCGCCGGCAGCCGCGGAAGATAAACTTAACGCAGTGTCCGGGATGAGTTGACCACTACAGTTCTGGATGGCGACGGGCAATACGGAGGGTGGGAGTTGAAACAGGGTTGGCGTGCAACCCTGTTTCGCGGAAAAGTGCGTCGAGGTTACTGCCCGGTTCCGGATAGTCCGAGCTCTTTCAGTACGTTTGGCAATCCTTTTTTGAGGGTGGTGCCCTTGCCTAACAGATAATTATCGATGTGAATTTGGCGCTGTTCTGGTGTCATGTGCTCAAAGAGAGTAATCGAAGAGCCTTGTTTCCGCAGATCACTCATGAAACCGCCTAGAATGACCTTTCGGTTTTCGAGAGTGATCTTCTCTAAGGCTGCCTGCTCATCTGCGGGGCGTTCCGCGTTCGAGCGGGGAATAGTGCTTGGTGGCAGAAGGCCCTCTTTTCGGAGGGCCGTTCGAATCTGGTGGCGTAGGTTTGGCAGATACGTTGGGCGTACTTTGTGGCTCGTTCGCGATGGCGTGAAGTTGTCAACGATTTCCTTTCTCTTTTCTAAGGATAGTGTTTCGAATCCGGCTCGCGGGTAGTCGCGGAAGAATATATTTAGAGCGCTTTTAACTTGCTGACTCATTGGTCCGCTTGCTGTAGCGTCGGAAGCATGAGTTGCTTGCGATTGAGCAGCACTTGAGCCAGCGAGTGGCAAGGTGTTTCGGCTGGACGAGGCGACGGGCGACGGCGAGCGGGGTCGAAGAGCGACGCCGGAGTAAGCAATGGGCGTGAAGTTCCTGGGCTCGGCGTTGCGAGAAAGCGGTGCCGAGTCATCAGTATGCTGACTACCAGACGCAATCGGTACCATGGGTTGATCCGTTGGCAACGGAGCATGAAAGCCGGCCGGTGCGAAGGCGCCGGGATTCGCCGTGGCGTGGTCGAATGGCTGGGTATTCGGGGCGCTCAGGCCGGCCTCGACCGAGAAGTGTTGAGCCGACGTCGTATCAAGCGGTGCGGAAAGATAAACTCCATAATCGGGCCGTGCGGTGTCAATCATGGAAGCGTTCACCACACCGAATTGGCCGT